>JAPKDT010000092.1 GCA_028822475.1 SAR324 cluster bacterium | reverse complement strand
TGTGTCAGACAGTTTTAAACCAAAACATAACTTTCAAGGAATCCCTAAACCCATCACCTTAGTTTCATGACTCATTCTTTAAAATATAACTGTTATATCAGCATTCAGGCACATTAACTGCGAGTCCTCCCAATGAGGTCTCTTTATATTGATGCATCATATCTTGACCTGTTTTACGCATGGTTACAATGACTTTGTCAAGTGAGATGATATGGTTGCCGTCACCGCGTTTAGCTAGTCGAGCAGCATTGATAGCTTTCAGGGCCCCCATCGTATTACGTTCGATACATGGAATTTGCACCAGTCCACCTACGGGATCACAGGTCAATCCAAGATTATGCTCCATACCGATTTCCGCGGCATTTGCAATTTGGCGTGGTGTACAGTCCATCACGGCTGCCAGTCCAGCTGCTGCCATGGAACATGCAACTCCAATTTCACCCTGACAGCCAACTTCTGCTGCGGAAAGAGAAGCACCCTCTTTATATAAAATACCAACTGCGCCTGCAGTGAGCAAAAAAGTTATAATTTTGTCTTCATTAAAATCTTTACGGAAACGATTACAATAGTGCATCACAGCCGGAATTACTCCCGCTGCGCCATTAGTCGGAGCGGTAACAATACGTGATCCGGCAGCATTTTCTTCATTGACAGCCATGGCAAATAAACTGACCCAATCCATCAATTCAGCAGGTGTCGGTTCCGGATTCTCAATTAATTCTTTGTATAAACCAGGTGCACGTCTACGTACGTTCAGTCCACCCGGAAGATGAGTTTCAGTGGAAGACATTCCGCGTTGTGTCGATTCCTGCATGACTTCCCAAATTTTTAACAAACCATCCCAAATATCAGATTCGGATCGCCATGTTTGCTCATTGATCCACATTAATTCACGAAATGACATTCCTGTTTTTGTAAAGTGCTCAAAGAGCTCTTTACAGGACTGAAAAGGAAATGGTACTTGAGTCAATCTATTTTCAGTATGATTAAGTATTTCTTCTTCATTCAGAATAAATCCACCGCCAACTGAGTAAAAATTCTCCTCACGTAGTTTGTTCCTGTCTGAGTCAAAAACAGTAAACCGCATGCCATTTGAGTGATGCGGTAATAAATCATCATTATAAAAAATCAGCGATTCTTCTTCATCAAACACAATTTTGTGTTCATTGAGTAGCATCAAGCTCTTGCTTTTGCGAATACGTTTCAAGCGGTTTGGAATTTTTTCCGGATCAACCAAAGCCGGCTCTTCACCTTCCAAACCCATTAAAATTGCTTTATCTGTTCCATGTCCTTTGCCTGTCAAGGCGAGGGAACCGAACAATTCTGTTTTGACGGAATGAATTTTATCCAGAGGAAACCGCTCGATGCAATTAAATAGAAATTGCTTGGCTGCGTACATTGGACCTACAGTATGCGAACTTGAAGGGCCAATTCCTATTTTGAACAGATCAAAAACGCTAATATTCATAGCCCCTCCATTTCTCTAAACGTTCTTTATGCTTGTTTGCTTCTATTACGTCTTCTTTCACGTTTTTGTTTATTTTCACCATCTGCAATTGGTTCACGGTATTTTTTTATCCAATTAAAACAATGGGGATCATTACCCATCATTACATCCGCACCTATCACGGCCTGCATTACAGGTTCATGGAGTGGGTTAGTAATCGCTGATGTAAGTCCCGATGCGATTGCCATTGTCAGGAATGCCGCGTTTATTCCATTACGATTTGGTAAACCAAAACTGACGTTTGACGCTCCGCAAGTGGTGTTTACTTTTAGTTCATCCTGTAAACGCCGTACAAGAGTCATCACCTGTCTAACTGCGGAATTGATTGCTCCTATGGGCATAACCAAAGGGTCAACAACAATATCTGAGCTGGGAATTCCATAATCTGCGGCATGTTCAACAATTTTTTTTGCCACTGCAAAACGTACGTCCGGATCTTCTGAAATCCCTGTTTCATCATTTGAAATTGCAACTACTGCGCACCCGTATTTTTTTACCAGTGGCAGAACCTCTTCAAGCCTTTCCTCTTCTCCAGTAACTGAATTTAAGAGGGCCTTGCCATTATAAACTTTGAGTCCTGCTTCCAAAGCCGCGACTATTGAAGAGTCAATGGATAATGGAACGTTTGTTAGTGACTGCACTAGTTTAATTGTATCAGCCAAAATTTGCGGTTCATCGGCGAGTGGAATGCCGGCATTCACGTCTAGCATCTGTGCTCCTGCAGCAACCTGTGCCAAGGCGTCCTGTTCTACACGACTAAAATCACCTTCAGCCATCTCTTTTGCCAGCATTTTACGACCGGTCGGATTGATGCGTTCGCCAATCATCACGAATGGACGGTTATTGCCAATTATAACTTCTTTACTCGCTGAACTTATTACTGTATCTGTCATTGCTATTTATTTTATTTTTCAGGTTTTAATTACGTTCAAGCCTTTGTTTTTAATGAGTTCTTTCAGCACTTCATCAGAAAAAATGGTTTCCAGTTCTTCTGCGGTCGTGTCCGCAATAGTTTGCAGATCACCTTGACAAGTTTCAGTGTTACGTCGCCAATCTTCCAGGTACTCTTCACTGCCCTGGCGTCCGGCACGCATTGCGGCCCTATCGATGGCAACCATAAATCGTTTGGTTAACTGTTTTTTTGCTGAATTTCTGCCCTGTTTGACCACTACCTGAGACGGAATATCACGCCAATAGATTATTGTTTTTTTTGCCATACCATCATTTTGTCGCCAGCGCGGATAAAGAGTGTCCCAATTCACCGTAACCGGTGAAACGGTATTCGTATTCCAGTCCTAAACGTTCTGCAATTTCGCTTGCCTGTGTTTGTAATGCCACATTTTCCACTTGTCCCAGATATACCAGTTTCTTGTAATGCTTGAAGTAAATTCCCAAAAGTTCTGGATGCGTATGAATCTTCATACCTTGCCAGACCAGTTTGTCAAAAGCTTCCACCAAAAAATCGGTGAGGAAGAAACTGCCTATTTCTTCTTCCATTAATTCCGCAAACGAATCCTTTCCGGAAAAAAACTCATAACAATGGGCTCCCGGCAAACGCTGGACCTGAAATTCTTCCAGCAGAGAATCTATTTTACCTCCAGTGCCACAATCGGCGTAACCGATAAAAATTCTGGAAAACTTAGCTTGAGCTCCTTGCAGATTAATTCGTAATTGATCTGCAATCTTTTCCGGAGTATTGTGCAGTTTTGCAGGTAAGAAGCGCGTTTGCAAATGAGTCCAGCCGTTGAGACGAATCAACACGGCAATTTCTTTAGCCAGTGCTCCACAAGCCAGAATTAATATTTTGTCTGAAGGCTCAAGTCTCTCCGCCCATTTCTCCTGAGAAACTTTTTTTTCAGGTTTGGCTTTTAGACTTTGCCGACCGCGCCGACGATGATTTTCAAAACCATTCATATTTCTTCAATGGAAAGAAAATTTATGCTGCGACTCTTTCCACTTTTTTCAAAGCGGAACGACGTTGTTCAATCATTATTTTTGCTGTCTCAACTGCCACAGCTGCGTCACGGCAATAGGCGTCAGCCCCGATGGCAAGACTAAACTCTTCGTTAAGTGGAGCTCCGCCTACGAGAACAATCAAATCGTCACGAATACCTTTGTTCCCCAACTCGTCAATCACAACTTTCATATAAGGCATAGTCGTGGTAAGCAAAGCGGACAGGCCTAAAATATCTGGTTGGTGTTCTTCGATTGCGTCAAAATATTTTTCAACTGAATTGTTGATACCGATGTCGATTACCTCAAAACCGGCTCCTTCCCACATCATACCGACCAAATTTTTACCAATGTCGTGAATATCACCTTTGACTGTCCCAATTACGGCTTTTCCAACAGGTTCTGCTCCAGTTTCAGCTAGTAAAGGCCGCAGGATATGCATCCCGCCTTTCATAGAATTTGCTGAGAGCAATACTTCTGGAACAAACAAAATACCATCACGAAAATCAATACCTACGATCCGCATTCCTTCCACAAGTGCGTCACTGAGAACTTTGTCTGGTGTCCAGCCGCGCCCAAGTAAAATATTTGTGCCTTCCTCGATATCCTCCTTGAGTCCATCGTATAGGTCATCGTGCATTTGAAGAACGAGTTCTTCGTCCGAAAGTGTGGACAAATCCAACTCTTCTTCTTCAATCAAGTCTTTATCTTCTTCGCTCATTTCAGCCTCTTTGAGGTTGTTTATGGATTTAACTCAGTTTAACTACAAATCCTTGCACAAGCTCAAAGAATCATAGATCGCCGAGTGTATATTACGGTGGGCGACTGCATCGCCCAACCGAAAAAGTTTAAAATTGCCTCCAGGATTGCAAATAATGTTTTGCGATTTTCCGGAAATCAACGTTGCACCGTTCTGATGCACTTCATCCACCATTTTTTGGAAATAAGGAATGATCTCGTCAATTCCTGCATACAAATTTCCAAATATCGGCGACGAATCCTAAGCCACTAGCGTTGAACCGCCAAACATTGTCAGAGCAATTCCGCCTTTAGCCTTTTCTTCGTGATAAAGCCAATAGCGTTCTTTGGGCAACCCATCTTTTGAGTATGCAGGTTCATGGCTCGTACTTAGGATCCGATTTTACCAACTCAAATGCTTGAGCTGAAAAGGTTGCATTAAATGGGCAGTCGAACTCATTCTGCTCAATAATTCGCATCCGGAAATGAATCTTTCCTCTGTCTTATAAAAGCCAACAAAGCTTCATCTAGTGCAGGATCCATGTCAGGCATTTCGTATTCGTCGAGCATTTTTTTCCAGATCACGTTAGCACGCTGAGCGGTATCCATGTTACCGTCCGCTTCCCATTGTTCAAAACTGTTGTTGTCAGAAATGCTGGAACGGAAAAATGCAGATTTAAAATTATTCTGTGTGTGTTCGCAGCCCAGAAAATGTTTGCCAGGTCCAACTTCATGGATTGCATCCAATGCCTGTCCGTTTTCAGAAAGATCAACTCCTGCTAAAAAGGAGTGGATCATCCCAGCCTGATCAATGTCCATGATAAATTTTTCGTAGCTCATCGATAATCCGCCTTCGAGCCAACCTGCGGTATGCAGCATAAAATTTACCCCGGCCAACATGGCGTGCTGTAAAGTGTTTGCCGCTTCATAAGCCGCTTGTGCATCTGGAACTTTCGCACTGTTTAAACCTCCACCACTTCGGAAAGGAACCCCAAGTTTGCGAGCCAAAGCTGCTACGATATAAATTACAAGTTGTGGTTCAGGTGTTCCAAAAGTCGGTGCTCCGGACTGCATGGACATTGAACTTGAAAAGGTACCAAAAATAACCGGTGCACCCGGGCGTACCAACTGCGCAAAGGCCATTCCGGAAAGTGCTTCTGCATAAAGCTGTGACGCAGTACCAGCGACTGTGACTGGAGACATTGCTCCTGCAATACAGAATGGTGAAACAATACACGCCTGATTGTTGCGGGCATATATTTTTAGTGCGCCAATCATGGTGGCATCCCAGACTAAGGGTGAATTCGCGTTTATCAAACTGGTTATGACAGTATTGTCCTGCACAAATTCTTCTCCAAAAAGGACCTTGGCCATGTCAACTGTATCTTGTGCACGCTCCGGAGCAGTGACCGAACCCATGAAAGCTTTGTCACTGTAACGCATGTGCGTATAGACCATGTCTAAATGTCGTTTGTTAACTGGCAAATCAACAGGTTCGCAAATCGTTCCTCCGGAATGATGCAGAAAAGGGGTTGAATAAGCTAGTTTGACGAAATTTCTAAAATCCTCAATCGTGGCGTAACGCCGACCCTTATCCAGATCACGGACAAAAGGCGAACCGTATGCAGGCACCAAAACCATATTCTTGCCTCCAATCCGAACATTTCTTTGTGGGTTACGGGCATGTTGGGTAAATTCCCTGGGTGCGTTATCCTGAATGAGTTTTTTGCAAAGCCCTTTTGGAATCCTCACGCGTTCCCCGTTTATGTCTGCTCCTGCATCTTTCCAAATTTGCAGTGCTTCTAAATCGCCTCTGAACTCTACTCCAACTTCCTGTAAAATGGTTTCAGCATTCGCTTCAATCAAGGCCAAGCCGTCTTCGTCGAGGATTTCGTAAACCGGGACATTTCGTGTAATGTATGATGGTCCTTGAGCGACAGGAACACTTTGTGCGGCCTTTCTGGCGGCACGTCCTCCTCCACGTTTTCTTCCTTGATCAGTCATGTTTGTTTTTATGCTGTTGTTACTTGCTGTACTTTTAAGAATGCTGGTACTGATGTCACACAATTGTTGAGTGATAATTTTAATACTGAGCACATCTGCATACTGAATGCCAAAGTACAACACATTGATAATAAATGATAAAAAATTGACAACTCTAAAAACAAGAACTGTAAATTCCGCTTTTAAGACTGGTATTGGGTTAAAAATTAAAAAATAAAATCTGCGATGATATGCTCATACGGTAATTAATTAAATATAGTAATTAAATTAGTATATTATGAATGTGTGATTTCATATTATGACGCAGTTTAAGTAAAAGACAAAATACGGAACTCTGAGTTCCGTATTTAAAAATATAAGAATATGCAGTTCCGATTTCTCTCGAACTTCACAACGAGAAGTCAAAAGACCTTTATCCTGCTGTAGCAATGACTATAAGGTTCCTTATTTTAAGAGCTTTGATTCCACCTTGTGCTTGAGAAAGATGATTGCTAAGATTCCAGTCAGCATATCAGCAAAATAACTACGCAATTATATTTTTGTGAAGCTTTGAAAATAATGAACCATATAACGGACTATGAGCTCAGACGAACTTAGTGATAAGCAAATTGTTGAGTTAAAGCACAAGACTGACTCAGGGCTCGGAGAACGGGCAAATCTAGGTGTAATTGTGCTTAGCTCGGATCAAACACTTGAGTATGAATTTCGCACCCTACTGGATTTTAAAGGTGTTGCGTTTTATCACTCGCGTATTCCAAATGAGATGGAGATCACAAAGCAGACTCTAGCTAAAATGGAAGCTAATTTGCCTGTAGCTGCAGCTTTACTGCCGGAGTCATTTAACTTTAGTGCGATTGGTTACGGCTGTACCTCAGGCGCTACTATTATTGGAGAAGATCGGGTTGAAAAAGCAATTCAGCGTGTACATCCTGAAACTCCATGTTCAAATCCTCTGACTGCCTGTAAAGCGGCCTTGCGTGCACTGGGAATCAAAAGGATTGCTCTGCTTACGCCCTATGATCCAGCTATTACCATGGAAATGCGTGACAATCTTTCAGCTAACGGATTTCAGATTCCGATTACAGGATCATTTTTTGAATCGGATGATTTTATTGTCGGCAGAATTTCCTCTGAATCAATTCTTACATCTATTGAAAAAATTGGTGCGAGTGCGGAATGTGACGGTGTTTTTGTTTCGTGTACAAATTTGAGGGTAGCGGCTGTCATCGAAGAAGCGGAAGCACGTCTAGGAAAACCGGTGACGTCCAGTAACCATGTGCTGGCATGGCATTTACTACGCCTGTCCGGAATTCAGGATTGTCCTGAAAACTTAGGCCACCTTTACAAAAGACAGTTGAATAAATATGATGAGTAATTAAAAGTATCTCGACCAAGTCTGATAAAGAGATAAGGCCTTATAATTTAAAGCCAAGCGCTAAGTCATGTAAAGCTACCTCTCCATATCATCAAGATTTCTCTCTATGGTCTAAATTATAAATTGCAGAGTTAAGTCTGCTTACTAGACGATCAATCTCAACTAAACTCATAAATGCCTAAATCAAATTACGATACAATCATCATTGGCGGAGGTTCTGCGGGATGTGCTCTAGCCAACCGTTTGAGTGCTGATCCCTCCCATAAAGTACTGGTTCTGGAAGCAGGACGTCCGGATTATATCTGGGACATTTTCATCCACATGCCTGCCGGTTTAACATTTCCAATCGGAAACAAATTCTATGACTGGTGTTACGAATCAGAACCGGAACCTTTTATGAACAACCGTCGTATTTTTCATGGACGTGGTAAAGTGCTTGGAGGATCGAGCAGTATTAACGGCATGATTTTTCAGCGTGGAAATCCAAAGGATTATGAACGCTGGGCCGGTGATTCCG
>JAPKDT010000091.1 GCA_028822475.1 SAR324 cluster bacterium | reverse complement strand
TGAGAGCCCCACATTTTCCTGCACAAGACTAATGCTCCGACTTTGCCAGCGCCTTCTTCTTTGCAGCATCGTGCAGCGGTATTCGGATTAGAACCGGACGTCATTACGTCATCCAGCAACAATATATTTTTATCCCGTACATCCGCTAAAGCAGAAAACGCATCTTCAAGATTTGTTTTTCTTTCGGCCAGAGGAAGTTCTGTTTGAGGAAGTGTGGCACGTGTTCGTCGCAACTAGTCCGGATGAATCTCCGGAGAATTTTTTCTGAGATTTTTCCGTAAATGATATGCCAGCAAAAGAGACTGATTGAAGCCACGTTTGCGCAGCCGTGAAGAATGAAGAGGAATCGGAACGATAGAATCATATTTTTCCAGCCATGTGCTGTTTTGAAAACTGAGTGCTAAAAGCCGGCCTAAGAGCGGAGATAAATGTTCCTGTCCAAAAAATTTAAGTTGTAAAATCCAATGCCGAATTATGTCATTGTAGGCAAATCCACTTCGGGACTCAGCTAAATCCCAGTCGTCCTCCATACATTCCTGACAAGCGACGCGGTCCGGTTCGGCAGTGTGGCTTCCACATTGGCGGCAGTGAAAAAGAGGATCTGTCCAGGGAAGCTCAAGCAGACAATTTGAACAGAGAAACGGAGAAGCGGGATCGAGATAAGTTTTTCCACCCAGCACTATACCGCATTTCCAGCAGAGCGGTGGCAGTAATTGACGTGTCCAGCGCAACCATCCGGGTGGCGGAGAGGGATGTCGCAGAAATTGAACAAATTCCTTCATTCAACTTTTCGAAGGGCAAAGTAGTATTTTAGTATTGCCAAACTTTTTCAGACCTATCTCTTTGGTCGAAATGACATGTTGCGGTTAATTCTTAATATCCTTCGATAATTCAAGACTCACAAGTTCTAAAGCAAATTAACCATAAATCCATGCGCGGCACCCTCACCATTATTTTTCAGACGGTGCGGAACATCAGTCCTGAAACGCAGAGTTTCGCCGGTACAAACGTCCTGTGTTTCTTCACCGACAATTACACTTAAATGTCCTGTGCAGAGCGTTACACTTTCCAGACTTCCGGTACCATGTGACTCAGAAGCCAGTTCTGCGCCAGGTTCAGCCGTAAACTCATACCACTGTACAGTAGAAACTGAGTTAAGTGTACCGAGGATTCTCAAGCGGAAATGACTGTCTTCGCTGATCACTTCTGGAGTCGCGTTCTGGCTTAACTTTTCAAAACACTTTGTCCCTTCCTTCGCGGCAAGTAAATCCTCCAAAGGACTTTCAAGAGCTTGGGTGATACGCCAAATTGTGGCTAAAGTCGGGTTGCTGCGGTCACGTTCGATTTGGGAAAGAATTGATTTTGAGACTCCGGACTTGCTGGCTAACTGCTCCAGTGTAAGATTGTGTTGGAGTCTTAAACGTTGTATTTCCTGACCGACTTTTGGGGGCGCTTCCAGAGTTGTATTGTTTGCTTGCATGAATTTTCTAAGAAGATAAAAATTAAAGCTTAAGTGTAATCATGTTTATTTTGCTTGCATGATTAACATAAAATGATATATTCATTTTATCGGATTATTGTTTAATATAATAAACCTGTCCACTATTTGAGTATAATAGAATTATTAAGCCATTAGCCAGACAAAAAAAGGAGAGTTATGGGAGTAGTCATTGAAATCCCTTCAGCACTGAAACAGTACGTAAATGATCAGGATGAAGTTGAAGTATCCGGAAGCTCGGTTGAGGAGGCTATTGGAGCCTTAGTCGCAGAGTATACTGAACTGAAAGTTAACCTGTTTGATGAAAACGGTAAAATCCGTAGTTTTATCAACGTTTATCTGAACGACGATGACATCCGCTATGCTGATGGTTTAAAAAGTGAGGTTCAGGACGGAGACTCCATCCAGATTGTACCGTCAGTAGCCGGCGGTTGCTCAACAGTAAAAAATAGTTAAATGGGGAAAAATGAAATTAAACAATGAGGAAATCAATCGTTACAGCCGACACCTGACTTTACCTGAAGTAGGAATGGCAGGTCAGTTGGAGTTGAAAGAATCCAGTGTGCTCATGATTGGAGCAGGCGGACTCGGCTCTCCGCTCGGAATGTATCTGGGGGCGGTTGGTGTAGGAAAAATTGGACTGGTAGATTTCGACGTTGTGGATCACACCAATTTACACCGTCAAATCGCACACACGACTTCAGACGAAGGCCGTCCAAAAGTCGAATCACTGCGCGATACTATTTTGGCGGGAAACCCGAACATCGAAGTTGAAATTCACAATATCCGTTTGGCGCGTGACAATGTGCTAGAACTGTTCAAACAATATGACATTATCGCAGATGGTTCTGACAATTTTGAGACACGTTACCTGATTAACGACGCCGCTTATTTTTCAAAAAAACCGCTGGTTTCAGCTGCCATTTTCCGCTTTCAGGGACAGATAACCATCTTTTCTCCGGAGGCAGGAGGTCCGTGTTACCGTTGTCTATATTCAGAACCTCCTCCCGCATCCCTTGTTCCCAATTGAGCGGTTGCAGGTGTCCTGGGCGTGCTCCCGGGCGTAGTTGGTTTAATTCAAGCCACAGAAGTTATTAAGCTGATTCTGGATAGAGGCGCTCCTCTGATTGGTCGCTTATTGCTCTACGACGCAATGAAAATGAATTTCAAGGAGGTGCGAGTCCGCAAAGATCCGGAATGTGTCCTCTGCGGAGATAATCCCAGCGTTACAGAGTTGATTGATTACGAGGCTTTTTGCGATGTTCCTCTTCCGGGAGCAGAAGTTCCGGAAGAAATTGATGAAGCAGCTTATGAACTTTCTCCACAGGAATTTAAAGCCGCCATGGATCAGGATCCTTCCGCGGTTTTGGTTGATGTACGTGAAAGTTTTGAGTGGGATATTTGCAAAATAGACGGTGCTCAGTTGCTTCCGTTAAGCAGTTTTGAGCCTGCTACCAGCGGATTGAATCAGGAGGATTCGATTTATCTTTATTGTTACAAAGGGAAGCGCTCCATGCTGGCACTCAAAGAACTCAAAAAGGCCGGTTTTAAAAAACTTAAAAACCTGAGCGGTGGGATAGATCTCTGGGCCGAAGAAGTCGATTCAGATATGCCTCAGTACTAACTGGAAGGCGGGCAGATCTGTCCGCCGTGACTCCCAATTTAAACATAATAATTTTTTAAACTTAATGCGGATTTCAGAACAAATTTTAGCAGAATGTCATGCGCACGGTGTGGAGGCATATCCGGAAGAAACCTGCGGTTTTATCGTGGGCAATCTAGATGATGCTGAATCACTGGAAACCGTCTACCCAATGCGCAATATAATGAACGAAATGCACAGGGAAGATCCGGAGCAGTTTCCGCGCACGGGACGGGATGGTTATATGATCGATCCCCGTGAACATATGAAATTGGAACGCTCCCTTAAAAAAGCAGGAAAGCAGATCAAAGTCATCTATCACAGTCATCCGGATGTTGGTGCATATTTTTCAGAAAAGGACAAAGAGGATGCTCTCTGGAACGGAAATGCGCGTTATCCCGGAATTACGTTTTTGGTCTGTGCTACGAATAAGGGAAAACCCGGGGATGCGATTCTGGCCGATTTCAATGCCAATGAAGGCGATTTCGACATTACCGAAATTCCGGCAAATACTTCTGAAGAATCTTACGGATTGTTAGGAGGAACTTTCGGAGTCAGCGGTATTTTGCCGACACTGGATTTTATTCACGAATGGAAAAATGGACAGCGAGAAGTCGAATACGGATATTTCCGTTTTGTTCCACCTAAACAAGTTAAAAATTTTCAACAGCAATTAGCCGTCCGACATCAGGCTCGGCATGCACTCGCTTTTAGTTCCGGAAGAGCCGCTTTGCTGGAATTGCTGAGCTATTTGCAGGACTCCCGTCCGCTTACCAAGTTGAATCTTGCCTCTAGTGCAACTTTCATTACGGATGCTCTGCCCTCCTTGGAAATGTCCGCTCTGCATTTTAATTTAAACGAGCTTCCGGCAGCAGAAAATTTTTCCGCAAAAGAGGGTGATCTAATCTTGATTGCTCCAGAAGATCTACAAAATTTTGTCAGTGAAAACGCGGAGTGGCTCGAAAAATTCAAACGACTTAGAGTTCCGGTTATTGTTTATGAAGAAGCTGCTTCTGGATCTTGGCCAGCAGATGTTCAACTTGCATGGCCGAATGGTCTTACATACTGGATCACCGGTTTCGACCTTCCGGAAAGTCATGATCTGCCTTCCGGAATAGCAGGCGGTGTAATTCTGAGTAACAACGACCGGCAAATGGCAGAATTATCAGAACTGCGTAAACGGCGCGGTGCGATACTTTCGGCACGTAATGCAGCACTGTTTTGCGAAAAATTTGCTGGAAATACTGAAGGTACCAAAATGAACTCTGGAAATTCCTCTGGTGTCGCAACAGAGCCTGGCTGCGTTCATGAAGAAGCGGTGACGAAACAACTTTGCGCATGGGAGAATGCTTCTTCCGGATTCCTCTTTCCTTCAGGAATGGCAGCTATAATGGCGGTGCTGACTCTTTTGCAGAAAAGGGAAAAACCGCGCTTGATCGTGATCGGGTTACTTTACAGTGAAACATATTCCTTACTGATGGATTCCGGACGATCCTCCACGTGTGAAGCGATATTTATAGGACTTCATGAGTTGGAACGTTTAGCGGAAGTTTTGACGAAGGACACCGCGATGGTGATCACTGAAACGGTTACCAATCCCCTCTGTGGAGTTCCGGATTTGGAACGCATCGGCAAATTAGCTAACGCGCAGGGAGTCCCGTTTGTGGTTGACAATACTCTCGCTTCACCTGCCAATTGCCAACCTATCGATTGGGGCGCGGATTACGTGATTCACAGCACAACCAAATATCTGAGCGGTACCAACGATCATGCGGGTGGAGCAGTACTGGTTAAATCTCCTGAAAATGCGAAGGCCTTAAAGAAATTTCAGCAAAATTGGGGGTTGGGAATCTCGCCTCTTGAAGCAGAAGTTTTGCGGAAAAGGATGCATGATTTTGAAGAACGTATGCAGCGTTTTAACAAAAACAGTCTGGCTATTGCCCATTTTCTGGAAGCTCACTCAGCGGTCGACCGTGTTTATTATGCTTGTTCTTCGAGCGACGTCTCCAGTTCTCCTGCTCCAAAGTTGCTTTCCGGAAACGGAGGTGTAGTTAGTTTTGTGCTGAAGAATAATACTGAAGATAATTTACGGAGATTTTACGACGGCGAATTTATTTCCATCCTTAAAGCGCCGACTTTAGGTTCCAACCAGACTCTTGTCTGTCCCTACCCACTGTTGACACATTATCACGACAGCGACGAAGATCTTCTGGAAATTGAACTTCCACGCTATTTGATCCGTATTGCCGCAGGTTCTGAAAACAATATTGAACCGATAATCGCAGATTTAAATTCGTCCTTGGCGCGGACTACTCAGTAAGATAATCAACTACGATAGAACTGGAACACAAAGCGCGCATCGTGTCAATCACCGGTAAATGCTTCGGATGTGCCACGTATGCAGCTAATCCTGCTTCATCGTCAAAATGAGTGGTCAGTACAATGTCATAGGCACGCTCTGATTTATTGCAATCCAGCCCAACCTCGATCATCCGTAAAGTCTCAATTTTTCCTTCCAGTCCCCTCAAAGTTGAAAGAACAAGATCCAGATTTTCAGGACTGTTTTCCTTGAGTTTAAACATTACAATATGCTTAACCATATTAGCTCCTAATTTTCTATAATCAAACGGTGATAACGCTTTTTACCTGCTCTCAGCAGAATTTCACCATCCTGCAGATCAGTTTCCCCAAGACAATATTCCGGATTGTCAATCCGTTCGTCATTTACATAAACACCACCTTGGGCTTGTAAACGCCTTGCCTCTCCTTTTGATTTACAGAGCCCTGTCTGCAGAAAAGATTCAAAAATATCAAGGCCTGCGGAAAAATTTTCTGCTGCGATTGTAGTGCTGGGAACATTAGAATTGTCACTTTTTCCATCTCCGGAAAAAAGAGACTGTGCCGCCTCTTGAGCTTGAAGCGCGGTTTCCTTACCGTGAATGAGAGCAGTTGTTTCAAAAGCCAGTCGCTGTTTTGCTTCACGGATATCTGCACCTTGAAGTTGACCCAGTTGCCGGACTTCATTCATGGGCAGAAAAGTAAATAAGGCTAGAAATTTTTCCACATCTGTATCTTCTGTATTGACCCAATACTGATAGTAATCATATGCAGAGGTACGTTTCGGATCAAGCCAGAGTGCGCCTTTTTCCGTTTTCCCCATCTTCTTACCGGATGATGTTGTCAACAGTGGATAGGTCCAGCCGAAGGCGTCTTTGCGCTCCACGCGCCGAATCAAATCTGTTCCGGAAATAATATTTGCCCACTGATCGTCACCACCCATTTGCAGGGTGCAGTTATAACGTCGATTCAATTCCAGAAAATCAAAAGCCTGTAAAAGTTGATAATTGAATTCCAGGAAACTTAAACCTGTCTCAAGTCTAATTTTATAAGTTTCAAAAGATAGCATCCGGTTAACCGAAAAATGCCGACCGATGTCCCGCAGAAAATCAATATAATTTAAGTCCCGCAGCCACTTAGAATTATTGACGAGAATCGCGTCTCCACTAAAATCTAGGAAACGCTCCATTTGCGGAAGCATGCCTTCAATATTCGACTGCAGTTGCTCTTCAGTCAACATTTTACGCATTTCAGTTTTTCCGCTGGGATCGCCGATCATGGCCGTCCCGCCGCCCATTAAGGCTATTATCCGGTGACCTCCACGCTGCATGTGTGCCAGTCCCATCAACGGAATAAGATGTCCTATGTGAAGCGAATCCGCGGTTGGATCGAAACCGACGTAGCAGCAAATTCTGTCCTCCTTAAGTCGTTTTGCCAACTCTTCCGGATGTGTGCTTTGTTGGAAAAAACCGCGTTCTTTAAGATCTTCTAGCATAATAATCAGTTATAAAATTTGTGTCGTCCGGAAAATGCTTCCATCAACGTAACATCGTCCACATATTCCAGGTCGCCTCCTGCCGGAATTCCACAGGCCAGCCGTGTGATTGTTGTAATTTCCCTGGAAAATTCCTGCTGTAAAAACAGGGCGGTCGCTTCACCTTTGACGGTAGGGTTTGTCGCAATTATCATTTCCTTTATTGCACTTTCTTCCACCCTTTTTCTTAAGTTTTTAATATTCAATTGTTCCGGTCCTATACCATCCAACGGAGAAATTGCGCCCATTAAAACGTGATAAACGCCTTTGAAAACCCCACTTTTTTCAATTGGGAAAATATTATTTGGCTGTTCGACTACACAGATCTGTTCATGCTCTCGTCCGGCGTGACTGCAAATCGCGCAGGGGTCAATGTCGGTAAATCCGGAACAGACTGAACAATAGCGGATTTGCTCTTTTACCTGTGTGAGAGCATCTGCCAAATTTTGCGTTTCTTGCTGGGAATAGCGGAGAATACTAAAGGCGAGACGCTGTGCAGTTTTGCGTCCAACTCCGGGAAAACGAGAAAATTCGTAAACCAATCGTTCCAGGGCAACAGGGATTTGCATGTTCAGTCAGGAGGAGTCTACTTCAGGAAAGTGAAGATTGGGTTGGCGTGCTTCTGTGAGGATCAAACCCAGTGGATCAAGAGTTTTAAGTTTCATTTCAAGTGACTTTTCATCCCAGTCATCAGGATAAGGATTTACAGGACCGTTAACAATATTTTCCAGCCGTTTGCGGTATTCTACTTCTGCCGCATGTAAATTTTCTAGCATCCCGATTCCTTTTTTTGCCAGAGGTTTGAGAAATGCGGGAATTTTTGTTTCTTTAAAAAGCTCGTCCAGACGCTTTGAATTACGTAGGGATATTGTGTATTCTGCGCGAACATCAATCTGTACTTCCTCTTCTTCCACCATGGTTCCACATTTTTTGTGGACTCTTCCATTCGGCATTTCTAATTCTGAATATTCCAGTGACTTGCATTTCGGACAATAAAGCCAGGTGATCCAACCGGTGATTGGAGCATTACGAGCTTCGTCTTCTTTCTTTGCACGTCTATCAGCAAGGTTAATAACTTTTGCAGAAGTATTACTCATCTTTTTAAATGAAAGTTA
>JAPKDT010000090.1 GCA_028822475.1 SAR324 cluster bacterium | reverse complement strand
CACAACTGTATCTGAGGTATCCCAGAGCTTCCATCTTTTTAGACCAGTGAGATTTTCCAACTCCGGACATGCCTATCAAAGTAAGTTGCATAGATTCTATTTCCGGTGAGTTGAGGGCCGAAATTACTGATACTTATAATTATGGATGTAAGTAAAAAAACGGAGATTTTGCCAAATCAGAAATGACTCAGCAGAGTGGGATTTTCAGCAAGTTCACATATTGTTCATCGTTCAAACGAAAAATTCCGTTTACATTTGAAATACTGACTGAGACCTCTTTAGGATCCAGTCCCAGAACTACATGTTTTTCTTCATTCAAACGCAGGAAATAAAAAATTGTCAGGTTTTCCTGCATTTCTTCGTAGTAAAATCCGACCTTGACGATACCTTCGAAAATCAGTCCCTGAATCAATTCCGGAAGTTCATCTTCGCGATAACCCGGAACGTTTTCAAATGCGCCAGAGAAAGGAAATGTGCTGATCGCATATTCAAGAATAACTGATTCCAAACCTTCCTCCACTAATGAAGCAGATATGTTTTCAGCAGCAGATTTTTCTGCAATAAACGTTTCCTCTCTTATGCTCCCAATCTCCATACATTCCCTCCTTGTACGATTCTTTGGTTATCAAACTGAGTTACAATTTGCATTCTTGAGCATATCCCTTAACTTGAGTAAGAGTAAAGTTTTTTCCCTGAAAATTTCTATAATATTACTTAAAAATTTCAAAGTGTCCCAGACTACGTTCCACCGCAAGGAATGTTGAGACTGAGAGAAGAAGGAGAATCACTGCAACTGCCGAAGCATAAGAAAAACGATATCCAGAAATCGCACCGTATATTTCAAGCGGGAGTGTACGTACGCTTTCATCGGCGATCATCATGGTGGAATTAAGTTCGCCGAGTGAAAGCGAGAAACTGAAGAAAAAGGCTATTAAAAATGTTTTGCTCAGCCACGGCCACAAAATCCGTAAACCATATTCCAGAGATTTTTTACCGAGCATTTTAGACTCGATGTGCCACTGTTGCGGAATGCTTTCCAGCGTCGGCAGAACCACCCGAATCCAGTAAGGACAAGTCAACAGCGCATGCATGGCCATCACCACATAAATCAACGGAACCGTCCCTGCCAGATTCCCCTGATAAAAATGGAACCATGCAACACCAAAAACTACTGTTGAAAGTGCGAGCGGAAACAAAGTCAGTAACTCCCAAAAACGACGTTGCACACCTTTTTTATAGACAATTAAACTCACCAGTCCAAGTCCGCACAAGGATGAAATAAGAGCGCTTCCGAGTCCTATCCGTAAGGAGTTCCAGAGTGAAGAGAGGAAATGATTGTTTTCACGCCAACTGAAAAGTTTGTCGTACCAGTACCAGGTGTAAATCCATTCTCCGTTTTCAAATTTTCGAAAAGAGTCCAGCACGATTGCTGACAATGGTCCCAGCGTAAAAATTAAGACAAGTATAATCCAGCACAAAGCAAACCAGGCTTTCAGGGAATGATTCCTCAGTTTTTCCGGTAGCCAACTTTTTATTGCAGATTTCTGTTCAACTCTGCGGTTCCTTCCCTTGAGCAGAATTGCCATGCCGATCAAACTCAAGCCGCCCTGCAAAAAAGCTAAACTCGCGGCACCTGAAAAATCCAGTTCGATGCGTGCTAACTGATAAATCAAAACTTCGATTGTCGTGTAACGGATACCTCCGCCGAGAACCAGTATAATCGCGAAACTGTTCATGCAGAGCAAAAATATCAACACAAAAGCAGAACCGATTGAAGGCAGCAGTAGGGGCAGAGTAATACCAAAAAAACATCTGGCACTTCCTGCACCTAGAGAACGCGCAGCATGAAGATATTGCTCAGAAATCCGCTCCCACTGATCACCGATGATTTTCATTGCAATGGGAAAATTATAAAAAACATGCGCAATCAAAATTCCGGAAAGTGAATAAAGGAACTGAACCGGTGGTTCTTCTATGCCGAATAAAGCCATCAAGCCGCGGTTGATCCAGCCGTTGTTTCCAAAGAACAGTACCATCGCCAAAACCACCAAAATCGAAGGGAGAATAAAAGGAAGATAGGTCAGCAGACGGAACCAGCGCTGTCCAGGGAAATTATAGTGTGCGAGCAGCCACGCTCCGGGGAGTCCGACAAGGATCGAAAGAAGCGCGCTCAGAAATGCCTGAAAGAGTGAAAAAGCAATGACACGTAAGTTCCATGGATCACTCAAAAAATTCAGGAAAAATTCACCCTGCAAAAAACTTTCTTCAGGATGCAGAGGATTACTTCCGGAAAGAAAACTTAAAACCGGCCAGTAAAATCCTGCTCCAAGCAAAAGCAGCGCGGATATTTGCAGGATGCGTACGAGGAGTGGGGTAGAGTTTTTTTGCCAAAATAGCACAGGAATAATTTCAATTATTATGAAGGATTAGGTTGATCCATATCTCCTATTTCCATGCTTTTAGAACATTCAATTCAGGCATGGAAAAATGCTTAGCGTTCAGTGTGTAAATCCTACCACCTGTCTGCATTACGGTCGCTGCCAAAATGGCATCATCGGTATCTACTCCGTGACTTGCGTTCCACTTACAGAATCACCTCCTAGCGAGATCAACGATAGTTTTATCTAAGGGTTATGTATGAAATTGTGATAAAAAATATTCTGTAACTTTTCCTTCCTCCGGGCGCATAAAAAATACAACTTCTGCGCGTTCTCTTACTCCCGTGAAAAGACTGTAACGTTCGACATCACGGAGCTGTTCAACTTCATAATAGACCCGTTTGCTCCCTTCTTCAATGGCAACTAATAATTTGAGACTATACGATAGCTGAGACATTGACTCTTTCTGTATCAAAAGAGATTGTGCCCAAACTGTAGTCACTTGCTTATTTTCTTTACTAACCTACACTCCACCCGCTAAGGCCGATCAGAAGCATATTAGTTGCTTACAAGTTCCTGGATTCCCGTTTTCGCATGAATAGCAACCATTTTAGAGTTCATCATTTTTTTTATTAACTACGTCAAAATATTGGTGAGTTGATAATGTGATTTACTCAGACATTACCCTTGACCATGCCTTCAACCATTTAGAGTTTTGCTGATTGACTCGTGCCGGATTCAATTCCGGAGCCCTTTTTGGTTGCGGAGCAATACGGAAAGAGTCCGGCAGTGCTTGGTGTTGCACGACTGGAAACATCCAGTTTGTCAGCGGAATCACGTTTTGAAATTTTTCGGAAAGCATAAAATCAATAAACTCACGTGCCAGTTTGATACGTTTTGTACCTTTGAGAATTCCAGCAAATTCAATCTGCCTATAGTGTCCTTCCTGGAAAACCGCAGCTTGATAACGTTCCGTCTTTTCGTATTCCAAATGATAAGCTGGACTGGTAACGTAACTTAAGACAAGCGGAACTTCGCCTTTAGTAAACATGCCGTAAGCCGCAGACCAGCCGTCTGTTACAGAGAGTAAATTTGGCTGCAATTTTTTCCAGTAATCCAGATAGCCCTGCTCACCATAAACCGCAATTGTCCAATGCAGCATTGACAAACCAGGAGAAGAAGTTTTCGGATTTTCGATGACAATTTTTCTTTTGTATTTTGGATCAAGCAAATCCTGCAGATTTTTTGGTGGTTTTTCCAGTTTTTGACTGTCGTAAACAAACGCGATGAAACCGTAATCAAAAGGTGTCACCCGATATTTTTTATCTACACGTAAATCCACCGGCACTTTTTCTAGAAGAGACGAACGGTACGGTTCCCACAAGTCATAGCTGAATGATTTTTCGAGTTCACTATTATTCAAACCCAACATAATATCTGCTTGCGGATTTGCTTTTTCCAAAATCACACGATTCAGCACTGTTCCGGAATCACCTGGAGAAACAACTTTTAGTTTGCAAGCACATTGCTCCTCAAAACGTTTAAATACTACCGGCCCCGGACCCCATTCACTGTTGAAAGAATCGTAAGTATAAATGGTTAATTCCTTAGCTGCAGCAGAGTTGACGACAATTCCTGTAAAAAAGAACAGCAGAATAAAAATGGACAAGATTTTAATTTGCATAGCAATCTCTGAATAAAAAAATATGGAATGACAACTCTCCAAAAAAGCCGGAAAGCACTTAAAGACAATAATTTCGGAAAGAGGAGAAAGACGGATAGCCTGAAAATGAACGTAGAGATCATAAAACGGAAGAATCGTTTTCCTGCGCCAGCATTATCCGGGTCAGGTTCCAAGGGACTTTCTCAGGCGGTTTCCTTGTCCGGAAACCCCCACCCCTAACGAATTACCTTAAGAATAGGAAAAAGTGAAATAAATGTCAAACCGGAAAATTCTTTAATCGGACTGATGCTCTTTTTTTTGACTTTCCGGAAAGCTGAAATAGCAAGACTTACAAGAACGGTACAATCCTTGAAAAGATGAAAGCCAGACTAGCACTAAATATATCCTTATAAAACCTCACACCATTGGAGGAAAGAGGCCTTGCGAAATTCAGCTATTTTTACTCGTTTTTCAATCATTTCCGGAGCGTTATTTTTAATCTCCCTGCTCACAACGCACTCGGTATTTTCTGCAGAAAAAGTAAACCGTTACCGCTCCCACTACAAAGCCGCGCTTTTAGCCGATGCAGCATCCGAACGTATCTTACATCATGACCGGATGCATCAAAAAATATATCCTGCTTCACTGGTAAAAATGATGGTCGCGTTGATTGCGCTTGAGGAAATCGAGACCGGACGCATCAGTTTACAGGATAGTGTCAAGGTTTCACGTTGGGCGAGCAAAATTGGTGGACATCAGGTTTATCTAAAACAAGGAGAAATTTTTAAATTTAGAGAATTAATGGAAGCTACTGTCATCTCTTCAGCAAACGATGCTTCTGTCGCAGTCGCAGAGCATGTTCTCGGCAGTGACAAAGTTTTTATCAAAAGGATGAACGAACGCGCCCAGGAACTTGGCATGAAGAAAACCCATTTTTATTCAGTTCATGGCTTGCCTCCAGGTCGCGGTCAGCAACTTGATGTGAGCAGTGCATATGATTTGTATTTGCTTGCGCTCGAACTGATCAAGCATCCGCAATTTTTACGCTGGTCTTCCACCCGGCTTGAAAGTTTCAGAAACGGAACATTTCAATTGCTGAACACAAATCACCGCCTGATCAAGATGTACCGCGGAATGGAAGGGATGAAAACCGGCTATCATCGGCGGGCAGGTTTCAACCTTGTTTCTTCAGCAAAACGTGATGGGCAACGCTACATTTCAATAGTGTTAGGCGCCAAAAGTTCACGGATGCGCAGCAAGATCACCAGACATTTGCTCGATTACGGATTTGATAATTATCAAAAATTTGATTTAAACAAAATTGATGCTGATGTCTCATATTCTGCCGATGTAAAAGGTGGAGAGCTGGAAAATGTTTCTTTACGGCCGACTGAAGCAGTGAGCCTATTGTTGAGTGCTGAGGAACATCAACGTCTGGAAATCTGGCCACAGATTCCTGCGCAGACAGGAGCGCCTGTTAAAGCCGAACAAAAGCTGGGTACACTAGAATACTGGCTGGATGGAAAGTTGCTGAAAGAAGTTGCGCTTCAAACAGAATTTGCTGTTCCGGAACAGAGTATCTTGTCCGAACTTACAAGTATGCTTACAAATTTGAACGGCACAAATTGATTTGATCACGCAGATTTTTTGCTGCATCTCCTGCCTGTTGCGCATAATCCAAGCTTGAGGAAGCATATAGAATACTGCGGGAAGCATTGATCAGGTATGGTATTTTTGAACCGTCCTCCGCGGCAATCAACGTTTTTTCCAAATCACCACCTTGAGCGCCTACTCCGGGAATCAGGAACGGCATTTGCCCACAGTTCTTCCGGACTGCGGCAATGTTTTCCGGTCGGGTTGCACCTACCACTAATCCTGCATTTCCCGCAACATTCCACTCCTTCACTTTTTTCGCGACCTGCAAATGCATTTCCGGAAGCTGAAAATCAGCTGCTCCCGGATTTGATGTTAAGCACAGGACAAAAACGCCACGCTCCCGATATGCTAAAAACGGCCGCAGTGCATCCTCTCCCTGATATGGTGTTACTGTTACCGCATCACATTCAAAAGTTTCAAAGACCGCTTTGGCGTACATTTCCGCGGAGTGTCCAACATCTCCCCGTTTTGCGTCACCGAGCACAGGTATTTCTGCAGGTATTTTCCGGATTAATTCCTGCAAAACCTCCATCCCGGAAACACCCAAAGTTTCAAAGTAGGCAAAATTTGGTTTGAAAACCGCAGCATAAGCTTTAGTTTCTTCGACAATCTTCAACAGGAATTCAAGCAAACCTTCCGGAGTACGTGGTAAATGCGGAGGAATTTTTTCCCAGACTGGATCCAGGCCAACACAAAGATAGCTCTGTTTTGCACAAACCTGAGTTTCCAGTTTTTTAAAAAATGTCATAATTTAAAAAATATCACTACTAAGTTTGCAAAAACACACAAAAGTTTTTTGGCGGAATTGCCGTTCACCTCGCTTTATCATCACAGTCTAAAACAAAGACATTTGTTGAGGTTCTTTTTTCGCCGGCAGGACATCCCAGTTCAGTTCCACGGTTTTAATTCCACTTCTTGAATCATAATGTAGTTTGCCTTTTTCTAAGGCATAGAGATGGACATCTCGGGTAACTTCAACATCAACTTTACAGTATTCAATAATTTTATCGAGTTTGCCTTCCTTGTACCACTTAAGTGCCTGCAGACCGTCAGCAGATTTACCTTTACCAAGAGTGGGACGTGCGATGGACTCAAGTTTTAGTCTGTGACCCAGCAGTTTTTTTAATTCAAGCAGCATATCAAAATTATTCAATCCGGCCAATTCCGTGTGTAGCTGGGAGCGTTCATGAGAGCCTGAATGCCGAACTCCGGCAACTACACGATAATCAAAACCCACATGATTAAATCCAACAATTTGATCTGCACGATAAAAATGATCGACCATTTCCTGAATTTGGTGTTCAATATAAACATGGAATCTCTCATCGGTGGTGTCCCAGATTACTCCGATCGACATCCCCATGTCTTCAATATTACCCCAGCCGCCAACTTCATCGGCAGAATACTTGGTTTCTAAGTCAAAATAGAGGATGCGTGCCATGGCTAATAAATCATTAGTTGTTTGTTAAAAAATGGAAAATTATTATACACTGTTCGAAGTACCTCCGGCAGCAGATATTGCTTTGATCCGCAGCGCATTTCGCAAAAAAGCAAAATCCTGTCACCCAGACTTGTTTCAGCAAGTTCCTGCAGAAGAACGCCAAAGCCGGCAAAAGGAATTTGTGCGTCTGACTCAAGCTTATGAAATTCTGGCGGATCCAGGAAAACGTCAGCTTTTTGACCGCCAACTAACTAAATCAGCAACAAAAGCTCGTCAACCACATGACCAGAAATATAGCAGAAGCTCAAGTTTTTCTTCAGGCAGAAGCAGCTTTAAGCAAAAAAAAGGATTCTCCTCAAATGCACAGAAAGCTTCAACTTCGGAACCGGAAGACTCATTAGAGGATCTACTCAGGGACGTTGAAGAAATGCTGGGACAATTTGGTTTAAATTTCAGGGATCCGCTAGAAATGCTCGTTGAGTGGGCCCGAAATATTTTTCAGGAAATAACTGAGACAGTCAACGATCAAGCGGATAACAGCAAAAGTGACCCGGAGCAAAATAAAAAAGGACAGACAACCAGTACGCACAATGAGCCTTTGGATAATTTGGAGGCAGAGCTGGAGCGTTTGAAACGTGGAATTAATGCCGGTTCAAAAGCCGCTGCTTCTGAACATGCGAATTATACTGAAAATGAAATCGAAGAGGAATTGCGAAGTATTAAAAAAAAATATAAACTTTGAGCAATAACAATCCTCTGAAACTTATGAACAACTACCAGAACACAAAAATTGTCATCCTGATTCCGTGCCTCAATGAAGAAATAACTATTGGCTAAGTGATTCAGGATTTTCAGGCAGCTATTCCTGAAGCAGAAATCCTGGTTTTTGATAACAAAAGCAATGTCCGTATAGCTACAATCGCAAAGTAGTGAGGCGCAAAAGTGATCAAAGAACCTTGTCCTGGCAAAGTTTTTGTAGTTTCAAGCAT
>JAPKDT010000089.1 GCA_028822475.1 SAR324 cluster bacterium | reverse complement strand
GGTGATCACGGAGAAACAGACATGTATTCCGGACAGCAGTATGCACCGTTGCTGGATCTACAAATCAGCTGATCAGGAATCCACTTTTCCGTAACCTCCACCGCCTGGAGTTTCGATGCGGATACGGTCACCTGCTTCAGCACGAATTTCATTTTTGCCTCCGAGAAAGAGAGTCGTTCCGTTTTTCCGTAAAAATAGATTACGTCCACTTTTTCCAGAGTCCCCACCGTTAAGGCCGTAAGGTCGATGAACTCTGCGTTCGGAAAGAATCGCCGCATTGAGCGATTCCAAGAATTCTACTTCTCGTACAAGTCCGTCTCCTCCACAAAATTTTCCGGAACCACCTGAATTTTTACGGATGGAAAATTCACGCAACATCACTGGATAACGACGTTCGAGAATTTCAGGATCCGTGATACGGGTGTTGGTCATGTGAGTGTGAACTCCGGACTGTCCGTGCCAATCTGGACCTGCGCCAGCGCCACCTCCTATAGTTTCGTAGTAGCCGAACTTTTCACTGCCGAAAGTAAAATTATTCATGCAACCCTGCGAAGCAGCGCAGGCATGGAAGGCTTTTAAAATCACATCCGTGATGCGCTGAGAAGTTAGCACATTCCCTCCGACAACCGCAGCGTTTTCAGATGGCGCGAGCAAAGAACCTTCCTCGATTATGACTTGAATTGGATTAAGACAACCTTGATTGAGCGGAATTTCCTGATCAACTAGACATCGCAAACTGTACAAAATCGCGGAATGAGTCACTGCTTTCGGCGCATTCAGGTTACCCCAAAGTTCAGGTCCGGTGCCCGTAAAATCAAAAATCGCGCTGCCATCACGGCGGTCGATCGTTAGCCGTAAAACAATTTCACTGCCGTCATCCAAAAAATCATTAGCTTCCACTGTATCCACCTTTGCCAAACCTTCTCGTTTGGACAGCTCTTTGAGCATATTCCTCACTGCTTCTTCCGCGTTGGTTTGAATATGGTGCATGTACGCCTGCACAACTGGTAAGCCTGGAGCAGTTTCAAGGGTGAAATGTTCTACCAGTTCCAGCAATAAATCTACCCCGCGTTGATTGGCCGCGACCTGCGCTTTTAGATCAGAGAGATTGTCAGAAAGTAAACGTGTACCGCTGATCGCAGGTTCTCCGAGTTTGCGCTCTATCTTTCCGGGAGCCTGCAGCAATTCCGTGATTCCTGTTTCATTGAAAATACCGTTTTCAACAAGCTTGAAAGTTTTGATGCACGCTCCTTCTTCTTTGAGTGTACGCGAAAAAGGAGGCATCGAGCCTGGAGATATTCCGCCAATATCAGCATGATGCCCACGGCTAGCAATGTAAAAAATTGCTTTTCCGTTTTTCCAAACCGGAGTAATGACGGTGATATCCGGAAGATGACTTCCTCCGGCAATAGGATGGTTGGTCAGCAGAACATCACCCTCCTTCAGAGCTTTTCCCTGAAGTTTAATCTGTTGCCTGACGGCCGAACTCATTGCTCCAAGATGCACCGGCTGATGCGGTGCGTTGGCCACCAATCCTCCTGTTTCATCAAAAATGGCGCAGGAAAAATCGAGACGTTCCTTGATGTTAGTGGAAATTGCGGTACGCTGCAGGGTGCGCCCCATTTGCTCGGCAATTGACATAAAAAGGTTGCCGAAAATAGACACCTGAACCGGATCCGCCTGAGTGCCGATTTCCCTGAAGGATTTTGTTTCAACGTTCAAAGCCACATCACCGTATGTAGTAATTTCTGCAGAACATCCGGGTTCCAACAGAATCGTTGAAGTATTCTGCATCACTATTGCCGGTCCCTGCAGGCGTTGTCCAGCGCCCAAATTTTCCAGACGGTAAATCGGAGTTTCCTGCCAACCGCCTTTTGCAGAACTTCCATCCATAAAATAACAACTTGTACGGTCTTCCGCCTGCGGAGTTTTGGAGTTTACAGCCAGTGTAAATTTTTGCAGTCCAGGAGATTTTGCGACTGCCCGTACACGCAGATCGTCCACAATGATCTCACGTCCCGTCAACTCGAAACCAAATTCCCGCCGATAGGTTTCCCTAAAAGTGCTGACAAAATCCGGAACTTTCACGGTATTTTTCTGCAGTTCTGGACTTGATTCTGAAATACCTAACTCACAATTCGCAATTCCTGTGTCGTAATTTAAAACTGAGTCCGCTTCCGGAATCATTAAGGCTGTGTCTGTGCCTTGATAACGCAAGTTAAGATAACGCTTGATTTCAATTTGTTCAGTTTTGTAGCCCTGGGAAAGTAATTCTGTTTTTACGTCCGCCGATAATTTTTCGAGATTATTTAAGAGTTTCTTGAAAACCTCATCCTCTATATTTTCCGGCAGCACAAACGCGGAAGGTTCTTGTTTTTCAACTACAATGTCCGCGAGTCCCATACCGTAAGCAGATAGAATGCCGGCAAAACGGTGAATATATATTTTGGAAATGCCTAACTCGCGAGCAATTGCGCAAGCGTGTTGCCCGCCCGCACCTCCGAAACAGGCCAGGGCGTGTTCTTTGATGTCATAACCGCGCATCACAGATATTTCACGGATGGGACGTACCATAACTTCGTTGGCAACCCTTAAAAAACCAAGGGCAACTTCTTCAAGTGTCATTTCCTGCTGTTCCCGAACTTTGGAATATGCATTGATTTCGGCCGTTATTTTTTCAAAAGCCTTCCTGGAGGCTTCAAGATCGAGTGCTTCATTTTCGTTTGGTCCAAAAATTTTAGGAAAATATTCCGGATGCAAGCGCCCCAGCACCAAGTTAGCGTCAGTGACCGCCAAATATCCATCCTTCCTGTAACAGACCGGTCCTGGATGCGCGCCCGCGGATTCCGGACCAACTTCGAACAAGCCGTTCCGAAAAAACAAGCGGGAACCTCCTCCGGCCGCGACTGTCTTGATGTGCATTTGCGGAGCCTGGATGCGTACCCCGGCGGTTTCCGTTTCATGCACCAATTCGTAATCCTTACCGTAACGTGAAACATCAGTCGAGGTTCCGCCCATGTCAAAACCAATGACGGGTTGTCCTGACTCAGTGGTCATGGCATAACCTACGACTCCTCCGGCTGGTCCAGACAAAATGGCATTGCTGCCCTTAAAGTTTGCGGAATCGGTCAAACCTCCGTCAGACTGCATGAAAAGCAACTGGGAGTTTTCCAAATTATCGGAAAATCCGGAACGGAAACTTTGCAGATAATTTCGGATGTGCGGGGTGAGGTAAGCGTCTACGGTGGTGGTGTCACCACGCGCCACCATTTTGACCATCGGCATAACTTCATGCGACAGTGAAATTTGCTCAAAACCGATTTCACGTGCAATCTGACCTATTTGGCGTTCATGTTCCGGAAATGCGTAAGCATGCAGAAAAACCACTGCCAGAGCGCGAATGCCTTTTTCAAAAATTGTTTCCAGTTCTTGACGCACAACCCCCAAATCCGGTTTTGCCAAAACAGCAAACTTTTCTCCGGTTGTGCCTTTTACAATTTCTAATACGCTACCCAGTGAGTCTTTTTCCTCATTCCTGACAATACGCACACGTTCATCAACCTCAACCACTTCTTCATAAAGCAAATCAAGTTTGCTGATTTCCAGATCAAATATTTTAGGACGGCTTTGATTTCCTATCTGCAGCAAATCCCGGAAACCTTTAGTCGTAAGCAGAACTGTTTTCGCGCCTTTACGTTCCAGAAGAGCATTGGTGGCGACAGTAGTTCCCATCCTAATCCACTCAATCTTATCCGCAGAAAAACTGTCTTTTGGGAAAGTCTCACCGGTCACCGCTTCCAGAATTCGGCGGATACCTTCACGAGGCGCATCCGGATAATTCTGTGGATCTTCGGAAAGTAATTTCACCACCCTGAATCCGGACTCACCAGGAACCTCCGCATAAACATCGGTGAATGTACCGCCGCGGTCAATGGAAAAACGGAATGAAGAATTAGCCATAATTTAATTAAAAAAACCTGTTAGCAAAATATATTTACTTGACCATCAGACTGGGCAGGTGTTCCCCTTGTTATGAAAATTCGGTTGAAAATTTAACTAGTTTCTACACCGTTAAGATAACTCTTTGATATTAAGGAGATATTAACAAGCCACTGATAGGAAGTCAACGTCTTCTTAGTTTTCAAGATCCATGTTTTCCATTGAACCACTGAGAAACTCCAATTGAGCCAATAGTGTCTGTTGTTGCTCTTTAGTGATTTTTTGCCAGTTTATAGAAATTTCTTGTAGAACTTTTCTGAGTTTAATTTCTGTTATGGAGGAGTCTGCAGAATCGAGAGAAGTGATTGCAGGCAGGAGTTGGCTAAAGTGCGAACTCTTTTCACGGGTTAGCAATTCATGATAATTCCAACCGAAAAGAGAAGAGATACGTTTCAGCAAATCTGGATCAGGATTTACAGTTCCTGATTCAATCTCTTCATATAATTCAGGACTAATTTGTAGTAAAAGGGAAATTCCTGCCACATTTTGATCTACATTTATTCTCGCCTGTAGTATTTGTTCATGCAGTGGAACCGGAGGAGGCACATCGGGAATTATAAGAGCTTCCTGCTTTGGCAAACGTGCCTGAATTTCTCTGGCATGAAGCAGCGGTTGCCTGTTGCCGAGTAGAACTGAACTCTGGGAGTTTATTTTTTGCAGGATTTGTTTGTAATTCCATCCAAACAGCGAGCATAATTTTCGCAACAATTCGTCAGGTGGGATAACACCTTTTTCGAACTCCTGATAGTAATCTACAGAGATGCCCATTAAAGTCGCAATACCCAGTGCATCCTGTTTAACAGCCTCTCGTGCATCCTTGATAATTTTTGCTAAAGGTGTCAGCGCAGACTCAGCAGATTTATTATCTACTGAAGAAGACTGCTGATTTGGCGGGATAGTTTTGCTGCTTCTCGCGGAGGGAGTATTGTCTGCAAGTCGTTTGATTTCCTGATAATTCCACTCAAACAAAGCACAAAGCCGTTGTAGAATGTCATCCGGGGGGATCCAGTCTTTCTCCAATCGAGCATACTCTTCCGGATCCATCTGCATCAGCAAGGCCAGACCTTCAATGCTTTGGCCGATGTCATCGCGGAACTCGAGTATCTTTTCGTTCAGTTTGGACATTTTCGCTGTGGAATTAAAATCCTGTGATTTAATTAAAAGTTGGTAATTACCTACCTTTAACATCCAGCATTGTTGTATGCCGCTTTAGGGTTCTCAAAATTAAATATGCTACAAGAGTTATCCAGAAGAGATTGTTCCACACAGGTACAAGATAAATTCTCCGTTCAACCAAAAAGTTGCCTACCAGATCAAGAATTGAAAAACAGAGTACGAGAGCGAAGAGGCTGGAATATTCTCGGCGTAAAATATTTTTGAAGGAAAATTCCAGTGTAGGACTGTCCCATTTAGAAAGCGCCGGAAAGAAACCAGGAGTGGCTTCAGACCATTTTTCAAAGTCTTCTCCAAATTTATCCCTGAGAAAATCTTCTTCGGCGACCATGATCCTTTCGTAATAAAGAGCAAATGACAAAGTATAAATAATCGGCACCCACCAGACAAAAGGAAATAGTGCGATCCCAAGTCCCATCAGGTAATTTCCTAAATACAGAGGATGCCTAACCACAGAATACCAGCCGGTTGTATTCAAAACTTCGGCAATTTGCTCCCTTGTATTTCTTCCTGACGTGTTTTGCGGTGTGTGTCCAACAACCAGAATTCTGGAAAACAAACCTAGCAAACCGACAAACAGACTAAAAAGCCCCCAAGTTGTAGTCATCGCACGATCACCTCCTACATATTCGTATTCCGCCATTGCAGGAATGAAAATCAAAATTATGATAATTGGAAAATAACTCCGCCAGCGAAACAGCCAGTAACCAGTGGAAACAAGTTTTTTTTCAAGCTTCATGTAATAACTCCTCTAATTTTTTTTAAGATTGTTTATGTAAATCAGGACCCTCTAACAAACGACTTTTCCGGAAACAAATAGTTCGTAATACAATGATTCTTCTAGAAAAAACTACTGTCGAAGAACTTCCATCAACAGACCTGCACGGCACCAAAAATAATTAAATTCATAGCTATTACTGTGACAAATTTTTTCACAAGGTAAAAGGCATAACTCTTGGATTCAATTTTGCTGGGTATGTTCCCAAATTTTATACCAGCCGGACGTATATTAGTTCTCAGTTCAGGTCTATGAAAATAAAAGGCTTATTAGTTATTTTAGCAGTTCTTCAGATTTTTTTCACAGGAGAAAAATCTGTGCTTGCCAGCGGAGAAAATTTTGGTCTGGGACCCCTTGAAATTCGTCCTCAATATTTAGTAAATCAACCTTTCCTCGCAATGTATCCTGAAAATACTTTGACCTTAAAAGATGGAGAATCGAGATTGTCTTTTGGGATGGAGATCGCAAATACATTTGTCAACACACAGGGCCCAACAGGACAAATCACAAAAACTGAAGTGGCAAGGGGCTTAACTTTAACAGACTTTTTGGATAAAGACGGTAATACAGTCAAAGGTTTCAGTCTGTATTTGGATGCGGAAAGCAAACGCCAAAAAATCAAGTACCGCTATGGGTTATCTGATTCATTAGAATTCAAACTTGAATTACCGTTTGTATCATTTGACGGCGGGACCATGGATAGTAGCATCGAAAGTGTACACAGCATGCTCGGTATTTCAAATTTCAAAAAAGGCGGTGCCTACCGTGCCTTGTCTGAGCGCAACCAATATGACTATTATGTGGTAAAGGATGGGCAATTTATCTTTGCGAGTACAGAGCAGATCAACAACGTCAGAGGGGAACCAAGTATGGATCTCAAATGGAACTTGTCTGCAGGCAACAAGGTTATGCCAGCTGCAAGCCTAAAACTAAGTTACAAATTCGCAAATACTGACCGTGGTGGCGAACAACAATTAATTCGCAGCGGCGGTGTTGACTGGGGACATTATTTTATTCTTTCAAAAGGTTTCGATAACTGGATTGTATATTTTGGTGAGGGAAAAACTAGAATCGGCAATAACTTAGGATTTGCATCTACTCTGATCCATCGCTTCATGTCAATGGAATATCGCTTTTCTGAAGAAGATTCTTTTGTTTTTCAAACTGTTTCACAAAGTAGTATTTACCCAACTACTGGAGCAAACTCTCGCTCTACAGACCAGTGGGGAGAAACCCAGGAACAGCGAAATTCTAACTTGAGCGTTCCAAGCAGCGTTTCCGCATTTGGTTATAAATTCATGTCAGGCTCAATCTTTTGGGAAACCGGATTTGTGCAGGATTACAACAATTTTGGCAACGAAACTGATTTTGTCTTATTTTGGGAAATGGGGGTTCATTGGTGAGATTATATTCAAAACTATTACTGACTGCCGCATACCTGTTTTTCTTTACATTTACAGCTTGGAGCAAGGAGGAAATAGTGTATTACTTTGCTCTTCAATACGGAAATCAGGATACCGGAAGTCCTGCTCCGGTAGTGGGTAGCATGGATTCATACTTATCAACTCTGGTAGAAAAACATGGAGCCTTGAAAGAAAGTCGAGATGTTAGTCCAAAAGTTCTATCATTTGACTTTTACAAGACAAACGGATCTTTCGCCAGTGGGTTTGGTCTAGAAGTACACAGCTACAGTAAATCATACAGTTTTAAAAATGACAGTTCTTTGGTCAACCTTTCTGCAGTCGGCCTACTGTATGGTTTGAATTTTTATTATCGGGGAGATTACTGGTTCCCGTTCATCGGTTTTGGTACAGGTAATTATTCTGCAAAAGTACAGGAACAACTAATTACAGGCAGTACTACGACTAATGGAACAGTTTTCGGACAGGTTGACGATCCTTTTTTTTACAAGTTAGGTGTCCGTATACCTTTCAATGAAATGGGTATCGTTCTTACTCAGCAATACATCTCGGCTGATATAAACGTAGCAACAGAAGATAAACCACTATCACTCGGTGGTACGGCTTCATTTATCGGTCTCTATTATTCTTTCTGAGAGTTTATACTTGATCATGTAATTCAATGCTTCGACGTTACTAATTAGAGGAACATCCAAAAGTTTTGGAAGTCACAGTAGTTTCAAATCATGATTCTTCTACATTATAATTCTGGGCATCATAACTGATAATCCGGAAGATACTCATTTTAAATATTATTATTCGCTAACAAAAAAATAGCAG
>JAPKDT010000088.1 GCA_028822475.1 SAR324 cluster bacterium | reverse complement strand
GAGAAATTGGGCTGGGTTCAAAATTCGATGGATTTCCACACAAAACAGGTTTTGACATTGTTGCTGCTTCAGAAGTCATGACAATCATGGCACTATCGTTGGATATAGATGATTTGCGGGAACGTCTCGGACGTATTGTTGTTGCTTACAACACTTCTGGAAAGCCTGTTTTTGCAAGAGAATTAAACTGTATAGGTTCACTCTGCGTTATATTAAAAGACGCACTGAAACCAAATATTGTACAAACCTGTGAACATACACCAGTTTTTGTACACTGCGGACCTTTTGGAAATATCGCACATGGTTCAAACAGTGTAAGTGCAACCCGTTTAGCTCTCAAACTAGCACCTTACGTTGTAACAGAAGCAGGTTTTGCTGCGGACTTAGGTGCAGAAAAATTTATCAACATCAAATGTAGGCAGGCCGGTTTAAAACCAAACGGCGCGGTTCTGGTTGCAACCGTCAGAGCCTTAAAATTTCATGGAGGAGTTGAAAAAGAAGATCTCAGTACTGAAAATCTTGAGGCCTTAAAAACTGGATGTGAAAATTTGCGCACACACGCAGAAAATGTACAAAAGTACGGTTTACCTTTGGTGGTCGCAATCAATCGCTTTCCAACTGATACTCCTGCTGAACTCGAAATTGTACGTAAATTTTGTGAGGATATGGGAGTTCAGAGTTCTCTCAGCGAAGTTGTTGCAAGGGGCGGTGAAGGCGGACTTGATCTCGCAAAAAAGATTAAGAAAATAGTGGATGAGACTCCAGGTACACCTAACTTTTATTATAAAACTTCAGATCCTGTTAAAAGTAAGATTGAAACTATTGCGAAGGAAATTTACAGAGCAGACGGAGTAGATTATACTGAAGAGGCAGAAAAATCGATTAAGGTTTTAGTAGAAAACGGTTTGTCAGACTGGCCGATTTGCATGGCTAAAACGCAAGCATCTCTTTCAGACGATCCTAAGAAACGGAATGCTCCCAGAGGGTGGCGTTTACAGGTTCGTGACGTAAAGGTCTCAAATGGTGCCGGATTCATTGTCGCACTGACCGGAAAAATGATGCTCATGCCGGGAATGCCTCGTGAATCTGCTGTGCAAAAGATTGATATAGACTCAAATGGACGGATCACTGGACTATCCTGATTCTGTATGATTCATGTTTTTACATCTTTATTAAACCAGTTTTTTAGTTAAAAAAATGAGTGGTAGACAAGACTATACCATAAGCCTCAGCAACATTGTTGTTTTTGGATTTCATGGTGTGCATCTGGAAGAAAAAACTCTGGGACAGCGATTTGAAATTGATTTAGAATACCGCCTCGCAAATCCTCCTTTACCTTGGATAGATGAGGAGAGCGCTACAGTTTCTTATGTGGATGCTTACGATATCGTTAGCAGAGTTAGTGCAGAAAAGAGTTTCAACTTGATTGAAACTCTTGGTAACAGGATTATTGAAGAAATGCGGTCACGCTTTTCGATAGACCTTATCGTAGTACGCATCCGTAAACCTTCTGTGCCTATTCAGGGTATCCTGGACCACGCTGGAGTGGAAGTCGTCTGGCGGGCATAAGCTTAGAAACTTTTAATAATACGAAATTGTGAGTAATATTTACGGATTCCTTGATACTAACAACGTTGAATACGAACGACACGATCATGAGGCTGTTTTTACTGTTGAAGAGTCAAAACAACTTTCGCCAGAACTTAAAGGTGCTTCTACCAAAAATTTATTTTTGCGTGACAAAAAGGGATCAAGACATTTTTTAGTAACAGTGTTGGAGGACAAACAAGTAGATTTGAAAGCACTTTCAGGTAAGTTGGATTCTTCTCGTTTGAGTTTTGCGTCGCCGGAACGGCTCAAAATTCATTTGGGGATTGAACCAGGTTCTGTGAGTTTGCTGGCATTAGCCAATGATCATGATAATAAGGTAGAAGCCTTTATTGATAAGGATATCTGGCAGGCGGAAGCAATTCTTTGCCACCCTCTCGTGAATACGAGTACATTGGTGATTCCGCGTGAAGACATGGGACAGTTTCTTAAAATAACTGGCCATGGGTTAAAATTGATTGAGATTTGATCAATTGTCATTTACATAAACACTAAAATAATAATAGAAAGATGAACAGAAAAGCAGATGCCATTATCATTGGAGCCGGAGTAATCGGTTCTGCAATTGCGTTTGAGTTGGCAAAGCGCGACTACAAAACCCTTAACATAGACAAATTGCCGACTTCAGGATACGGTTCAACTAGTAATTCTTGTGCTATTGTGAGGGCAAGTTATTCGACTTGGGATGGGGTGGCAATGGCATATGAAGGTTTTTCTTATTGGGATGACTGGGCCAATTATTTAGGAGTCGAGGATGAACGTGGATTGATCAAATACATGAAAACAGGCTCCATTCTTTTAAAGCTTCAAGGTGACGATCACAGCAAAAAAGTCTTAGAATTTTATAAAAAAATTGGGGTAGAATATGAAATTTGGGACCTGAATAAATTAAAGGAAAAGATGCCAAATTATTCACACGACCAATATGGAGAAGCAACACGTCCAGATGAAGACGATAATTTTTTTGATAAAACTGGAAAGCAAATAGAGGGTGCTGTTTATACACCAGGTTCAGGATACGTCAGTGATCCGCAACTTAGTTCGCACAACTTACAAGTTGCCACAGAAGCCAAAGGTGGAGAATTTTTGTTTAATAGTGAAATTACTGAAATCCGTCAGAAAAGTGGAAAAGTTCTCGGCGTTACTTTAAGTAACGGAGAACAAATTGACTCGCAAGTGGTTGTAAATGTCGCAGGACCGCATTCTTTTGTGATCAACAGGATGGCAGGTGTTGAGGATGAAATGAACATCAAAACCAATGCTTTACGTCACGAGGTGCATCATGTACCTTCACCAGATGGTTATGATTTTGAAAAGGACGGATGTCATACTTCCGATGGCAATAATGCTATTTATTTCCGCCCAGAAACAGGTAATACCATTCTCATTGGCAGTGAAGACCCGAAATGTGATCCACAGGAATGGGTAGCTGATCCAGATGACTACAATAATCAAATTACTGAATCACAATGGAAAGCTCAAGTTTACCGCTGTGCACGACGCATTCCGGAATTAAAAATCCCTTCACGGACAAGCGGAGTAGTTGATCTGTATGATGTTTCTGACGATTGGATTCCAATTTATGATAAGTCAGTACTTGGAGGATTTTACATGGCCATTGGCTCTAGCGGAAATCAATTCAAAAATGCCCCCGTTGCCGGACATTGTATGGCAGAGTTAGTTGACGCCTGCGAAAAAGGACACAATCACGATGCCGATCCATTGAAAGTTAAAACTGTATATACAGGTCTGGAACTCAATATGGGATTTTATTCGCGTAACCGTGAAATTAATTCTAACAGCAGTTTTTCTGTTAACGGATAAATTTTAAAATGTTTTAATGTTGAAAACCAAATATTTGCAAGATGTCATGAGCGGATGGAGACATGATTTCCATCTCCATCCTGAACTTGGTTTTGATGAACACAGAACTGCAGCAAAGGTTGCTGAACTGCTAAATGATTTTGGAGTTTCAGTCCATCGTGGAATCGGTCGAACAGGTGTCGTCGGTATTTTAGAAAATGGTAAATCTGGGCGCAGTATCGGTCTCAGGGCAGACATGGACGCTCTGCCGATTGAAGAAACCGGCACTTGTTCATACAGCTCCAGGCAGGAAGGTGTAATGCATGCCTGTGGACATGATGGACATACGAGCATGCTGCTTGGTGCAGCCAAATATCTGGCGGAAACTAAAGATTTCGAAGGCCGTGTCGTTTTTATTTTTCAACCAAATGAAGAACATGGTCTTGGTGCTCCAGCTATGCTTGAAGCAGGACTGTTTGAACGGTTTGACGTTGATGATGTATATGGGATACACAACCTTCCAGGAATGCCGGTTGGTTCTTTTGCAATGCGTACCGGTCCAATCACAGCAAGTGAAAGCTTGTTTGAAATAAAAATAAATGCACAGGGTGGACATGCAGCATTACCTCACATGGGAGTGGACGCAATTTTAGTAGGTACTGAAATAGTGCAGTCTTTACAAACAATTGTTTCACGTAAACTTAACCCGAGTTTGAACGGTGTGGTTTCTGTTACAGAATTCATCACAGATGGCAGACGTAATGTCCTTCCTGGAACAGCAACTTTGAGAGGAGATGCCCGGGCACTTAGTCCAGAAGTTAATGAAACAATTGAGGCACGTATGCGACAGATTGTTAAGGGAATCTGCATAGCACACGGTGTAAGCGCTGAGGTTAAGTATAATACTGCTTTTCCTTCAGTCATTAACAAAGCAGTCCCTGTTCATGCCGCTCAGCAAGCCGCTGTTGAAATTGTAGGTGAGAAGGCGGTTGAATCAGATTGTGAACCGAAGTTGTTTTCAGAAGACTTTGCGCACTTTGCGAACAAAAGGCCTGGGTGTTTTGTCCTTTTGGGAAATGGAACTCAAGGAGCGAACGGAAAGCCATTACATGCCTCAGATTATGACTTCAATGACGAAGTATTACCTGTAGGTTCTTCATTTTGGGTCCAGTTGGTTGAACAGGAATTATCCAAAAAGGTGATTTAACATTTCCGGATCATATTGCTTTTTTGCTTGTATAATCCTCATGATGAGCAGAAAATTTAATAACGGTTTTAGGTTGTGTCAGTCTAGATAATTATAATACTTTAATTTGAAGACATAATATAAATTTTATGTTGTTCAAATACTGAATACAACTAGGAGCAGCTTTGCTGCTACACATGCTCGTTAAGCTAATAAATCTGCCAGGATTAAGAAAATTTTAATCTGAATCCGAACGGTTAAATAAGAAAACCAGTAGCGTACACCTCCCGATCTCATGTAGACTTGAAATCACAAGGGATATAGTAACTCATGACTTTCAAAAATATTAAAGTCATAGCACAATAAACAGCTAAACATAGAAACGCCCTATGAGCTTTCAATTAAATTGTCCAAATTGCGGCAAACGTGCCGTGAGTGAGTTTACTTTCAAAAGTGAGCTTAAAATTCGACCTGCTCCCGATGCTGATTTTGCGGAATGGACAGATTATGTGTATTTCCGTGAAAACAAGATGGGGCGTCAAATCGAATGGTGGCATCATCGTAGTGGTTGCCAAAGCTGGTTTCTAGCCGAACGAGACACCTTAAACAACACCGATCACCGAAGTTTTTGGTACGGAGATTTAGAACAAAACTCAAAAAAAAGTGACGGAGAAAGCTGATGGCAAAACGTATCACAACTCATCAAAATTGTGAACTCCCTGATTTGGGAGAAGAACTCACATTTACCTTTAACGGCAAGCCCATCAAAGCCTTTGCCTGCGACAGCATCACCTCTGCCTTGATTGCTTCTGGAAGCACTTTGATTTCAAGAAGTTTCAAATATCACAGACCTCGAGGAGCTTATGACGTTTTCGGACAGGGACATGAGTCTTTGGTAACTGTCAACAAAGAACCTAATATTTTAGCAGACAGAGTTCGGGTGCAAAACGGGATGGTTGTGGAATCGCAAAATGCCTGGCCTTCTGTAGAGTTTGACATTGCTGCAGCGAACGATGTCTTAGTGCCAATGCTGCCGAATGGTTTTTACTACAAAATGTTTCACAAACCGAAATGGCTCTGGCCGATTGCGGAACAGCAAATCCGTAAAGTTGCCGGACTAGGAAAGATTGATGTTAGCGGAAAACATGTGGATAGACGTTACGAAAAGCATTATCGTTTCCCGGATGTATGTGTCGTTGGTGGCGGGCCTTCAGGACTTGCTGCTGCAAAAGGGGCACTCGATGAAGGAAAACAGGTTTTGTTGATTGACGATAACCCTGAACTTGGCGGACATGCGTTACACAGTATTCTACCCGTTGAAAATTGCGTCAACTCAGTCCTTAATGGACTTCCAGAAAACAAGGCCGTTCAGAAATTAATTGAGGAACTGGCTGAACACCCAAATTTGGAAGTGATGGTCAACACCAGTGTGTTCGGACTATACGAAGATAATCTGGTGGCCGCCCAGTGTGATGCTGACTTGTTTAAAATACGTGCTGAATCTGTCGTACTTGCTCCGGGAGCGACTGATCGACATCTGGTATTTGAAAACAATGATCGACCAGGAATTTTAACAGCCCGCGGAGTCGAAAAACTGATCATGTGCCATGCTGTTCTTCCAGGTGAAGATACAGTAGTTGTAACAACACACGACGGTGGTTTTCACACTGCGCTTCTGCTCAAGGGAGCCGGTGCTAATATTGTCGCAGTGGTAGATGGACGTGAATCTGGAAGTACCGGAGAGTTTGAGGAGCAAGTCCGGAATATGGCTATTCCAATTTACAAAGGTTTAACCGCTCATGCTGCACACGGTAAAAAAAGAATCAACCGTGTCGATGTAGGTCCAATCTCCGGAGGTGATTCGCACAAGTCTTTTAATTGTGATTTACTGGTAATGGCAGTCGGTTTTAAGCCTCAAATGAATTTACTTTCGATGGGACGAAAACGTCCTGAGTGGGATACTCTGCGGCAAATATTAAGAGTAAATAATTTGCCATCAGGAATGTATTCTACAGGAGAGGTGCACGGTTCTGCAGGTTTAGCCCGACTATATGCAGAAGGTCTGAAATCTGGGCAAGCAGCAGCGCTTGGAGGCATTGCACCAGAAACAGAAAGAACAGCTGATGAAATTATAATGGCCTTGCCTGCTGATATTGATTCGGCCGGAACGCACCATTTTATTTGTAAGTGCATGGATGTGACACGTACAGAAGCAAAGGCTTCCATAGATGAGGGTTATGATCAAGTTGAATCTCTTAAACGTTATTCAAGCCTTGGTATGGGCCCCTGTCAGGGCAAATCATGTCATGAAGCTGTAGCGCGACTCGCCGCAGTTGATACTGGCCTTGCAGTCCTAGACGCAGTGCCGACAACGATGCGTCCTCCTTTTTCAGCAGTATCTTTCGGTGTACTTGCCGGACGGGCACCTCATTTGTCACCCATCCGCAGAACTCCGTTTCATCAATGTCATCTTGATCACGGCGTTAAATTCCTTGATGCAGGACAATGGAAACGTCCTGACTCATACACAAATCCACAGGAAGAAGTCGGATTTGTACGTAATGGTCTGGGAATGATTGACGTGAGTACACTCGGAAAAATCGAAATCAGTGGTCCTGACGCAGTGGCCTTTTTACATTTTATGCTTCCTGCAAAATATGCAAAATTTGAAGTGGGACGCACACGCTACTCAATAATGGTTGGTGAAGACGGAATCCTCTTTGAAGACGGTACAATATCACATCTGGAACAGGGCAAATATTATCTTACAACCACAACCGGAAACCAAGATGCGATCAACGCGCTTTTTCAGTGGTGGTTATTAGTAGAAAATTTCGATGTCCAAGTTAAAAATCTTAGTTTAGCAAATGCCGCAGTCAATGTAACAGGAGCAACATCTCGTGAATTTTTACAGAAACTTGTAGAAATTGATATGTCGAATGAGGCATTTCCTTACATGCATTGCCGTCAGGCTAGTATTGCCGGTGTTCCTGTTTCTTTTTTTAGAATCGGCTTCACCGGAGAACTTGGTTATGAGATCCATTTTCCAGCAGAATACGGTGAATCGCTATGGAAGCATCTGATGTCCGAAGGAGAAGACTTTGGAATCAAACCTTTTGGGGTAGAAACTCAGCGGATTTTACGTCTTGAAAAGGGACACTTGATTCCTGGAACAGACAGTGATGCCTTGAGTAGTCCGTATGAAACAGGCGTGGGTTTTGCGATCAAAGATGACAAAGCAGACTTTGTCGGAAAAGTATTTTTGAAGCATTTCAAAGAGCGCGGAATGGACAACAAACTCGTACCGTATCAACTTGATCCAAGTTCACCAATTCCGGATGATGGTGTGGCAGTGCTGGAAAACGGTAGAATTGCCGGAAGAGTCACCAGTTCAAGGATGAGTCCAACGATGAAACGCGGTATCGGTTTGGCCTGGGTACGTAATGACATGTCAGACAGCGGAAATAATTTTACAATTAGGTTAGCTGATGGACAAGATGTGATTGCGACTGTGCTTGATCATGCTGCTTATGATCCTGAAGGCTTACGTTTGAAAAGTTAAAGACTACCTAAATGCATAAAAACACTTCAAA
>JAPKDT010000087.1 GCA_028822475.1 SAR324 cluster bacterium | reverse complement strand
AGCAAGTAAAACTCATCATTAGGCCTCATACTTGTTAAATTCGCCATCCGATTTGATAACGCAAAGAAAGCGGAAATTGCACCAGTGTCCCATATTTCGTCATCAGAAAATCCGTGCTTTCGCATTTTCTCAAAATCAGCATCGTTGATTTCAGCAGAATGCAGAGTTACTTTTACGGCGAAATCAAGCATTGCTTTCTGTTTTGGAGTGATATCCGCCTTGCGGTAATTTGTTGCAAGTTGATCTGCGAGATTTGGACTCTTTTCCCGGATACGCACAATCGCACCGTGGGCTACAACACAGTAGGTACATTGGTTAAGGCCTGAAGTGGCTACCACAATCATTTCCCGCTCACCCTTTGTAAGTCCGCCTTCTTTTTCCATCAAGGCATCGTGATAGGCGAAAAACGCTCTGAATTCATCCGGACGCTGAGCCAGCACGAGGAAGACGTTTGGCACAAATCCGGATTTTTCCTGAACCGCAATGATTCTTTCATGGATGTCCTGGGGTAAATCTTTGAGTTCAGGAACCGGAAAACGACTGATAGGTTTTGCTGACATTAGTTTTGCTTTCGTCTGGGAGTTAGTGGAACAATGATTGCTGATCTTTGGGAACAAGTGAGCTGCTCCGGAAAATCATCTTTATCTGCCCAGCTTAAACGTAATATATTCTGCATGAAAGCTAAAAACAGCTTGTCCGATTTATGCTTTGTTACGGTTGCGTAACGCGGTCTGCATTGAGAGGTAACCGGTGAGGATACCGTCTTCGTAGTTGAAAAGCGAGTCAGCGGAGAGTTCTGGAAAATCCTGGGGGTTACGGATGTCTTCCGGAGTTGCGTCTGGTATGATTTCGCGGGCGACTTTGAGAACTTTGGTCTGCTGATGCTCGACCATTTCCTCAAGCAGTTGAGTTATTGATGATTTATCATTCGGCATTTCGCTTTTAGCAGACAGCTAATCCTCCATACCGTCTCTGGTCATCAAGCGTAGTTTGGCGCGCAGTTTGAGGATTGTTTTTGTGCGTATTTGCGACACCCGTGATTCAATAATACCCAGAATTTCGCCGATTTCCTTCAGGTTCATTTCTTCCTGAAAATACAGTGAAAGTATCAGTTGCTCACGCTCATCAAGTTCAGACACTGCATCAGCTAGTTTGTTCTTCATCTGCTGCATTGAAAGCAGAATGAATGGATCCTTCTCTCCAGGCTTGGCGAGAATTTCCAGTAAACTTACGCTGTCTTCCTGGTTGGAATGTGCTTTAAATTCTTCTATGGAAATTAAAGGAGTTGGGCTGGCTTTGAGGATAAATTCGTGATACTCCTCCAGATTCATTTCCAGATGGTCCGCCATTTCCTGGTCACTCGGCTCACGTCCATATTCAAAGGTCTGGCTACGCCATGCTTTACCCCACTCATTGGTGGCGGAGCGCACAGACCGAGGCACCCAGTCCATGGAACGCAGTTCATCAAGTATGGCACCCTTGATGCGAAATTCAGCGTATGTTTTAAATTTAACATCCCTGGTTGGATCAAACTTGTCAACTGCATCCAGGAGTCCGATCATGCCGACTTGATAGAGCTCGTCCTGATCCACTCCCGGAGGAAAGCGAGCGGCCATTCTGGTTACCACACGTTTTACCAAAGGTGCATGTGTAACGAGCTGGTCTTCTCTACTCTGCTGAGTTTTTTCGTTGTAGGGGTTTTTTGTGGTGGACATGGTTTCTACTCATTTCTCATGTGCCGGAAATGTTCAGCAGTAAATCAACCAAACGTTCCCTTGAGGCAACCTCAAGATCGTCAGGGACTTTCTGTCCTAACGTCAAATAGGAGAGCGGTTTTTTGAAACGAATAGCATGGTTGAAGATGGAACCGTAAGTGGCGCTTTCGTCGAGTTTTGTGAAAATAATACTGTCTATAGGCATACAGCCGAATTTCCTCGTGACTTCGTTCATGTCAACGTCTTTGCTTGTCGCGCTCAGAACGAGTGAGTTGTGGATACGGCCTCGTTCGTCAAATATTTCACGCATTTCAAACAATTGCGCGTCATTACGTTGAGAACAACCGTCGGTGTCAATGATGATTGAATCATAATCTTCATAACTGTTGATAAGACGGTTCAGCTCTGCTTTATCTTTAACAACACTAAACGGGACTTTGATCAGTTTGGCGAAAGCGCGAAGTTGTTCTGAGGCTGAACGGTGGCCCGTATTAACAGAAATCAACGCCACTTTTCGTTTGTATTTGCGCATTTGCTCAGAGGCGATCTTGACGACAGTGGTTGTTTTACCGACTCCGGTAGGTCCCAGCAGCGCTAATATTCTTTGCGGAGGTTTAAGACCCTCAAGACCTCTGGTGATTTTAATTATTTTCATCAACATACGGGCTAGGAAAATTTTCACGTAAGCAAAATTTTCAAGATCCTCTTCGGTCATGTTACGCTGTGCTTCCATAACCAGACGTCGGGCGAACTTTTCTTCCAAACCACTGAATTTCATCTGCTGATATAACAGCAGCAGATTTTCCGGAAGATCCGGATCACTCAGGTTACCCGTCCTTGAAGCTAAAATATGCAGCATATGCCGCATTTCTCCAAGCTCGTGTTTCAGATCACCGACCAGATGATCGTCAAAAGCATTTGACTGTGAGCTTAAATCTCCTAAGGTCAGTCGAATTCCCTGCAGTTCTTTTTGTATCGGCAGCATCATGTTCCGTGTTTGATCTGTAAGCGAAAGCGCGGAATTTTTCTGAGGTCTCATGAATGTTTCGGCCAGCGCGTTTTCAGCAGTATCTCCAGCGTCGCTGTATGCTTCAAGTGCTTTTGCGGCCGGTACTTTTGAGGCTGTGCTGTTTTTTTTCTTTTCGCCGGCTGAAGCTGTTACCTCCAACATTGTTTTGCCGAACATTCCAAAAGCTCCCTTGCCTTCTTTTACCTGACGGGTAGATACGATCAGAGCATCTGGCCCCAGATCGCGCTTTATGAATTTCAAAGCTTCTTTTATATTATTGACGCGATAGCGCTTGAGATTCATAAAATTGCTTTTTAACAGATTTTGGTTTTGAGTTTTGAGTTGATTTAACTACAAAGCAGAAACTCAATATTTATTCGCTTAACCGCTTAACTCTACTACGCCGAGTGCTTCGATACGTACATCCTGTGCTACCTCGTTATGAGAAAGTACAACAAGATTAGGAATGAAACGCTCCACCAGTTTTTTAACGTGCGGACGAATCAACGGTGAACAAAGCAAAAGCGGCTGATAATTGTTGATCGTAAATTGCTCCATCATCCCGTCGGTCCCATTTATGATCGCCTGTGCCATGTTAGGATTCAAGCCAAGATATGCACCTTGCCCGGAATCCTGGATTGCAGTGGCAATTTGATTCTCCAAATCCTGGTTCATTGTAATCAGGGGCAGCATCCCGTCAGGTGTTTGATATTGTCTGGTTATCTGCCGTGAAAGACTCTGACGTACATGTTCTGTGAGCAAATCAGGATCTTTGGTGATTGGAGCAACATCCGCCAGTGTCTCAAGAATCGTATGCAGGTCCCGGATAGATACGAGTTCTTTAAGTAAATTCTGCAGAACTTTTTGCACAACTCCTAATGATACCAGTGATGGGATCAATTCTTCAACAACTTTTGGTTCGGACTTGGCGTGAGAGTCAATAAGTTTCTGGGTTTCCTGACGTCCGATAAATTCAAAGGCATGATTTTTAAGGACTTCTGTCAGGTGTGTGGCCAAAACAGTGGGTAGATCAACAACTGTATATCCAGCAAATTGAGCGCGTTCCTCATCTTCCTCCGCAATCCAGATTGCCGGTAGTCCAAATGCCGGTTCAACTGTGTCAACACCAGGAATCTCTTCATCCACATCTCCAGTCTTCATGGCAAGGTGGTGTCCCATCATCAATTCATTACGGGCAATCTCAATACCTTTGATGGTAATTGAATATTCACCTGGAGATAGTTCAAGGTTGTCCTTGATGTGCAGAGGCGGTACGATGTATCCGTAATCAATGGCAATTTGGCGACGGATAGCCTTGATCCGTTTCAGCAGTTCACCATCCTGTTCTTCATCCACCAGCGGTATCATTCCGTAACCCAATTCCAGGCCAAGGATGTCAATCGTGAGCAGTGATTCAATATCTTCCGGTTCTTCACTCAATTCTTTCTGCAGACGTGACTGTTCTTCCTGGTTTTCTTCCAAGGCAATATTCACATTGGAACGTTTACTCCTTTGCGCCATCGTGAAAGTACCAAGTGCCAGCAGTAAAAACGGAACCACCGGTAGTCCCGGGATTAATGAAAAAGTAATAAGAACAGCAGAAACTACATACAATGCCTGAACATTGGTGAAAATTTGTTTTTGTAAATCAACAGAAATTTTGTTTTCACCGGAAGCTTTGGTGACGGCAATACCTGCGGCGATTGAAATTATCAGTGCGGGAATTTGCGAGACGAGTCCATCACCAATGGTTAAAGTCGCGTAAGCGTTAAAAGCATCTCCGGCAGACATATCGAACTGAGTTATTCCAACCAGTAGTCCGCCTAAAATATTAATAGATGTGATAATCAAACCCGCAATTGTGTCACCTCGTACAAATTTGCTGGCACCGTCAAGTGATCCAAAATAATCTGATTCACGCTGTATGATTGAACGCCGCGAACGCGCTTCGTCTTCATCAATCAGCCCCGCGTTTAAATCAGCGTCAATCGCCATCTGTTTTCCAGGCATGGCATCCAAAGTAAAACGTGCGGCAACCTCCGCGATACGTCCTGTACCTTTGGTGATGACAACAAAATTGATGATAACCAGAATCAGGAAGATGATGATACCGACAATCTGATTTCCACCGACTACAAATTCACCAAAAGAATTAATGATCGATCCTGCTGCTCCAGGACCCTGATGACCTTCCAGTAAAATAAGCCTCGTGGAGGCAACATTAAGAGAAAGCCGGAAAATTGTCGCGATGAGCAATACTGAAGGAAAAGAGGAAAACTCGAGTGAACTTTCCGTAAACAAAGCCACAAAGAGAATTAGAACTCCGACGGTGATGCTTAATGCAAGGAGTAAATCGAGAACTAACAGTGGAAGGGGTACCACCATTATCAGGAGCATTGACATCACGCCTGCGGCGAGAACAATGTCAGCTTTACTGATTATATTATCTAAAGGTATGTTTGCTGCGGCCACTGGTCATCCATTACCAAAAGGTCGTTAAAAATATCCGTGTTTCAAAAACGAAACGCACGGGTCTGCCTGTTGCAAATAATGCTCCAAAAACAAAATTTTGAAAATATTCCAGTTATCCCCGTGAGGATTAGTTTTGAAATGGGCAGGGCTACGAAAAATTTATCTTTTCCGGAGCCTGTAAACAAAGGCCAGTATTTCCGCAATTGCTTTGTAAAATCGTTCCGGAATGTCTTCACCGATTTCTACGTTTGCATATAAATCACGCGCCAATTCTGGACGTTCGAGGATGGGGATATTATTTTCCCTGGCAATTGTACGCATCCGCAGGGCCATATGATCCGCACCTTTTGCGGTAACTTCAGGAGCTGCCATCACATCTCGGTCATAAAGCACAGCAACGGAGAAGTGAGTCGGATTGACGATCAGAGTGTCTGCTTTCGGGACTTCCTGCATCATCCGCGCGTTTGACATTTCGCGTTGAATCTGCCGGATTCTGGCTTTCAGTTGCGGGTCACCTTCAGATTGTTTTGTTTCTTCCTTGACCTCTTGTTTGGTCATCATCATTTGTTGTTCATGATGCCAGCGTTGATAAAAATAATCAAAAATTGCAATTGCCACCATCGCGAGTAAGATCTTTCCCGCAATTTCTGCAACCACGGTAAAATTGTATTTGAGAATTGCCTCCGGAGTTGAAACTGAAAGTCCGTTCAATTCTGAAATTTTTTCCATGTATGTTAAATAACCGACAAATCCCACAATAATCATTTTTGCCATACTCTTGAGAAAATCGGCCAGAGACTGTGATGAAAAAAGACGCTTGATTCCGGTTAAGGGACTTAATTTGCTGAATTTAGGAGCAATGGCTTTGAAAGTGATCTGCACACCAACCTGTAAAACAGAAGCAAAAATAGCTACAAAAATAATAACCATTAAGAATGGAGTGAACGCAGGGAGCATGGTACTGACAATTTCTCCGGACAAAGTATAAACACTGTTGATGGTCAACTCATCAGCAGATGCCATCTGTCGGAAAATTCTTGTCATGAGTTCCCGAAATGCATCGAGGATAAGAGGACTTGTGGCCACCAGCGTGAGCACGATTCCTGCCAGCAAGGCAGCGGAAGAGAGTTCCTTGCTAAAGGCTACTTGACCTTCTTCACGCGACTCTCTGCGTTTTTTCTCAGTTGGAGCCTCAGTTTTTTCCTGACCTTGTTGTTCTGCCATTGATTTTCAAGAAAAAATTATTTAAGTATTGAATTTACCGCGTAATGCGGATGCGTGTTACAAATCCACCGGTTGTTTCGTAGCGAGGTCATTTCAACCGGAGAGAGAAAGCTTAATGATATTAAAGTAGTATGATATCCAAGATTTATCGCTTCGTAAGCAATAACATAGTTTTAGCGTCTTTTAAGGTCTCATCATTTTATATTTTGTTGCCTTTATCCAGCTAACAGTCTAAGCACATCAAATAATTGTGTGTCAAGCATCTCAAACATCTTGTGCACAGCTTGTCCATAAAAGGGCATGCCGAAAAGCAGAAACAAAAATCCGAGTAATAGGGTCAGTGGGAAACCAACCACAAAAACCTGAATTTGAGGAACTGAGCGTGCCAGTAGTCCGACAATAGCGTTAGCTAGAAAAAGAGCTACAATCAACGGTGCGCCGATTTGTAAGCCAATGAAAAAAATACTTGCTGAAAGTTCCGTCAGTTTATCAACCAAAGGCTGGCTAATTCTAGCGCCGCCAGGAGGAAGAATGGAGTAGCTTTTGACAAGAGCCTGAATCACAATCAGGTGACCGTCCATGGCTAAAAAAATGAGTGTCGCGGTCGTGGTTTCGAATCTTCCCACCGTGGAAACCTGCTGCTGTGATTGCGGATCAAAGACGTTGGCCATACCGAGTCCCATTTGAAAGCCGATGACTGTTCCTGCGAATTCGACGGCCGAAAATAAAAAACGGCCGATCATACCAAGTACCAAGCCAATCAGTAGTTCACTCGCGATCAGTACAAGATAATGGTCAGGACGATCCGGAAAAACTTGTATCGTAGGAATGAAAGGGTAGAGAATCAGTGCCAGCATCAGACTCAACACAATCTTTACTTGAGGCGGCGAAACCGAACTGCCGAAAATAGGCGCGGTAGAGATTATTCCGCTGACACGAACCAGTACCAGAATAAATGCCAATAATTGGCCGGCGTCATAATTCAGCAGATTGGCCATATTGCTCAGGAATTAAAAACTGTAAATTCAGGCACTGTTTTTCGTAACTGATTTTAATCAACACACTTAATACAACTGGAGTCGGTATCCGTGAGTGCCTCTAAGATGTTAGCTTGAGGCGGAATCTACTCTAATGCATGGTTACGGAGTGAGGCTAAATAATTATTCGTCACTTAAAACTTGACTGGTGTAGTCTGCACGTGAAAAAGCATTTTGCGCGAGCCGGCTACGTTCTTCAGTTGACTGGCAATTGATGCACATACGTGTCAAAGGTACTGCCAGCAGTCGTTTTTTTGAAATGTCTTCACCGCACTCTTCGCAGTAACCGAAGTCATCAGACTCCATGCGTTGAAGAGCATTTTCAATTCCTTTAAGTCTGGCTTGCTCCCGATCCTGAAGTAAAAGTTCTAATTCCCGTTCTTGTTCTTCTACAGAAGAATCAATGGCGTCGCCGATATCACTGTGTGTTTTGTTTTGTTTGCCTGTCTTTTCCCGGATGTCCGCGAGAAGTGCCGCCTTTTCTTCCAATAAGAGGCGTTTTATTTCTTCCATGATTACTTGTCTTTCTTATATTTTATGTTTTTTGTCCGCCAACTTTTTTATTAGCATAGACAAATTTAAGCAAATTCCAACTGCAAAATCAAATCCAATTACATCTTTATTTGAGATATATAGCAAAATATTTTTTTTGTAGAAAGTAAAAATGGCTACAATAGATTTTAGTTTTTCAGTGAATGAGGTCGATTCAGGGTAGATTTCCTCAAGTAGAAACAAAATTGTTGAGCAATTTTATGAGGTGAATTCAAAGTAATATCTCTAAAAATTTTAGCTGATAAAATCG
>JAPKDT010000363.1 GCA_028822475.1 SAR324 cluster bacterium | reverse complement strand
AGAAGTGCTCAGGATAAGTTTCTTTAATAGTGTTTTCATAGTGCTTCATCCTTATATATGAGTTAAAAAAATGCATTCTCTTAAACAAAACTGAAAATGCCTGATTGAAAAAAACTATTTTATAGCCCTCAGAATCAGGAGTCAATATTTTTGTTAATGAAAACAAAATATCTTTGTGAAAATGTTTTTTCACTGGAGAACAATGACTTGACATTATTACTGAAAAGATTCAGCATACGCTTTTAATAAAACAGTTAAGGAAACTACCTGAAACTAATGACTGAAGCGGCAGCAACTGAAAAATTAAGCCAAGTTCTTGACACAATTCCAAAGTTGTTGTTGGATCATGCTAAGAAAAGAGCTGACAGGCCCGCAAACCGTCTTAAGGATTTAGGCATCTGGCAAACATGGACTTGGTTTGATGTGGCTGAAGAAGTCCGGAACCTGGCCTGCGGACTTGCAAAAATTGGTTTTCAAAGAGGGGACAAACTAGCCGTGATTGGTGATAATCGTCCCCGACTTTACTGGTCGATGGTTGCAGTGCAGGCAATAGGCGGAATTCCAGTTCCGCTTTATCAGGACTCCGTTGCAGAGGAGATGGTATATGTGCTGGAAAATGCAGACGTTAAGTATGCAATTGTTCAGAACCAGGAACAGACTGACAAGCTTCTTGAAATAAAAGACCGGCTTCCACTCCTCGAGCAAATATGCTATGAGGAACCTCGTGGAATGCGGGATTACACTCAGGAATTTATCCACTACTACAAAGATATACAGGAAAAGGGAAGCATTTTTCACAGTGAAAACCCTGATTTTTTTCTGCATGAAATTGAGCAGGGACAGGGAAGTGATATTGCTATTTTTCTCTACACGTCTGGAACCACAGGCAAACCCAAAGGCGTCGTCCTCACTCAAGAGAATCTGCTGATTACTTCACTAAACAGTTTGGCTTTTGATAACATTACAGGGGAAGAAGAAGTACTGGCCTATTTGCCGATGGCCTGGGTTGGCGACAACCTCTTCTCATTTGCACAGGCCTATGTAGCCGGTTTCTGTGTAAATTGTCCAGAGGGACCGGAAACGGTGATGACAGATTTAAGGGAAATCGGTCCAACCTATTATTTTGCTCCACCGGCCGTCTATGAATCAGTGCTCACAAAAGTAATGATCCGAATGGAAGATGCCAGCAAAATAAAGCGGTCAATGTTTAATTATTTTATGGACTTGGCAAAATCTGTTGGTATCCGTATTCTTGACGGAAAGTCCGTTTCTATTGCAGAAAGAGCTCTTTACGGTCTTGGGAATTTGTTAGTTTACGGTCCACTGAGAAACAATTTGGGGCTGAGCCGTACACGGTTGGCTTATACTGCAGGAGAAGCGATTGGTCCGGAAATTTTTAGTTTTTTTCGATCACTGGGAATTAATATTAAACAGCTTTACGGGCAAACAGAAGCTACTGTTTTCATCTGTGCTCAGCCGGATGGTGAAGTTAAATCAGATACGGTAGGAAAAGTTTTTCCGGGGGTAGAGTTGCGTCTTTCAGACAACAATGAAGTTTTTTACCGCAGTCCGGGC
>JAPKDT010000086.1 GCA_028822475.1 SAR324 cluster bacterium | reverse complement strand
GGGCAGATGCCTGCGACTATGCCCTGCTAAACAATGTAACTGGAGCATGGTGTGGATCTTATTTTGCCAATAGTGATAGTTGGAAAAACGTTCCACCACATCTACAAGAGTTGTTTAAACTCTCTATGGACAGTTCGCACTATTACCGACAAATTTGGTACTGGGGCGGAGAAGCAAAGCTCCGTGTGGAAGGAAAGAAAATGGAACTAACTACAATTCCAGCCAATGAGTGGGATCAGGTCGTTGCCGACTCAGCTGAATTCTGGGATGAAATGGCCAGTATCAGTCCACGTGCCGCAAAGGTTGTACAAATATTTAAGGATTACACTAAAGTAATGGAAAAAGCTGGTGTACCATATCGTTACAGTTGAGCAGTAGTTTTATACTCAGGTTCAATCGATCCTGAGTATAAAAACTGACGCCTTTTTACTTTTTGTTCAGGACTTTAGTACTTTGCGTAAAATCAGTTGTCTTGACCGAAAGGCAATGGTGCTTTGTGATGTTAAAGAGAATAAAACTCATTAGCTAACTGAATTAGCTCTGCGTTTTATGCTCCAGAAACAGGTTGATTCTGCTAACCAACTTGGCTTCACTGCAAAAGCAAGTTCTTAACTGGAGTATTTTTTCTTTCAATATTTTTTTATGAAACTGCGGAAAAGGGTTATAAAGACCTGAAACCGGCACTGATGATTGAAAGTGATTTTTATTAGGCAGATTAACTTCCGGAAGTCCCAATGACTTTACGGAAGTCGTTAATTTTGTTTGAGCAAAGAGGTTTTGCAAAAAAACAACTTTTGGAGATGCAGTGCATCAGCACTACATTCATTTTTTCCTTACTGAAGCTTAAGACAAAGAAGCTGCTGTAACGGATTGGGAATTAAAAAGATACTTTGAACGAATATAAAAAATTATCAGGAGTCTAAAAATGCGATTAGAAAATAAAGTTGCCCTCATTACAGGCGCATCAAGTGGAATTGGAAAAGAGTCTGCGCTGTTGTTTGCAAAAGAAGGTGCAAAAATTGTAGCAGTTGACGTAAATGATGCAGAAGGCGAAAAGACCGTTGCGGAAATCAAAACCGCAGGTGGAGAAGCAGTTTACACTCATGCCGATGTTTCAAAAGCGGCTGACTGTGAAGCAATGGTAAAAACCGCAGAAGATCAATTCGGGAAACTGAACGTGATGTTCAATAATGCGGGAATCATGGACAGCCGTGACGATAATGCGCTGGTTACAGAAGAAGATGTCTGGGATTTAACTATGGCTATCAATTTGAAAGGCGTCTTTCTCGGCTGTAAATACGGCATCGCAGCCATGCTGCGTGCAGGTGGTGGATCTATCATCAATACCGCTTCTTTTGTGGGACTGATGGGTGCTGCGACTCCTCAAGTGGCATATACTGCTAGCAAAGGCGGAGTAATTGCTTTGTCACGCGAATTGTCAGTGATTCATGCCCGCGAAAACATCCGTGTAAACGCGCTATGTCCGGGACCTTTGAGGACAGAATTGTTGATGAAATTTCTCGACACTGAAGCCAAAAAACAAAAGCGGCTCGTGCATATTCCAATGGGACGTTTCGGTGAAGCCAAGGAAATGGCTCAAGCAGCATTGTTTCTTGCTTCCGATGAGTCATCCTACACAACCGGGACAGAGTTTGTGGTGGATGGCGGAATTACTTCGGCTTACGTAACTCCGGAGTGATTTTTCACTTATCCTGCCCACTTAACTTTTACTGCCTCCCGATCAATTTCATTATTAACGTGAGGCAGTTCTTCCGCAAAAACAACCTGCCGCGGTTTTTTGAAACTGGCAATCTGTTCTCCCACAAAATCACGTACTGCATCCAGAGATAGTTTAGCGCCTTCACTGCAGACACAAATCGCTTTTACCGCTTCGCCCCAGGTTTTATCTGGAACTCCAATCACGCAGCATTCATTGATTTCAGGATGCTTGAGCAATACGTTTTCCACTTCGCCAGGATACACATTTTCACCGCCTGTTTTTATCAGTTCTTTTTCTGCTTTACGTCTGACATACCACAGATAACCGTCTTCATCAAAACGTCCAATGTCACCTGTGTGATGCCAACTATTACGTTGTGCATAGGCTGTGGCTTCAGGCATCTCCCAATATTCGAGAAAAATATTTTCCCCACGTACCACAATTTCACCTTCTTCACCACAGGGTAACTGCTGATCAATCTCATCAACAACAGCAACTGTATTAAGCAAAGTCGCTTGTCCGGAAGCTCCCGGTCTTTCTGCAGCAGGAGAAGCGGTTACAAATGCCGTGGTTTCGGATTGTCCAAAACCTGTCCAGAAAACTGCAGATGTTTCTTCATGCAGACGTTGAATATTCTGCGGACCTTCTAATCCGTAGACCAGCTTTAAACTTTCCAATCCTGAACCGGATTCTTTTGCAGAATCAAGTACACGTTCCAGCACAGGAGGAAATGAACCGAAATATGTTAATTGTTCTGCATCAATCAACTGCACAGCAAGCTTTTCTTCAAACTGTTTGAGCAAAACATTTTTTCCACCGCTGATGAAAGTCGCCCATGCAGAGGTCAGTCCCATCACATGAAAAATAGGCAAAGCCAGCAGGTGTCCGTTGATCGCTTCACGTCCAAAATGCTGGAGATGAACTGCAGCAGATGCCATTACATTTCTCTGACTCAGCAGAGCGCCTTTTGGAATTCCGTCTACGGCAGCAGTTGGAATTATCATCCAACCTTCATCAACGCCCGGTTGAGGCTCAGTCAACAACGAATAATCCTCATCTATGAATTGGTCGAAAGAAGTCGAAAGTATAGCCGCTTCATCAATACTGTATAACTGTTGTGCTGGAAGCAAATCACGGAGAGCTTCAGCCTGCTCTTCTAAAATAGTTTGAAAGAGCAGAGCTTTTGGTTTTGTATTTTCCAGCACCATGCGCATTTCATCTGCACTTGTGCGTGTATTCAAGCAAACTGCAATTAAACCGATTCGTGAACATGCGGCCAAAAGCAGAGCATATTCGGCACAATTATTCAGCATCACCGCTATCCTGTCGCCTTTTTCAAATCCAGTATTCAACAGTCCGCGAGCCAAGCAGTTGACGTGCAGCGGAACCTCTGCAAAGGTGAGTCTTAAATCTCCTGAAACCAGCGCAGTTTCTTTCGGAAAATTCTGAGCGTTGCTCAAAATACAATCATAAATCGAGTGTTCTCGTATAGTCATAATCCCCAATTATTTAGAGTTACAGTGCCTCTAGCAAACGCTGGTGAATATTGTCAAATTTTCCATTACTCATGATTAAGACAACATCACCAGTACGACAATTAGCTTTCAGATAAACGATTATCTCTTTTACTTCAGGGAACTCAAAAGCAGAAATTTTTTGCTTAATAAGTGATTTTAAAACCTGCTTAATTTCCAGACGCTCTCCCGCAGGAATTTTTTCCAGACGATGCAGTGTTGTTAAAATCACCTCATCTGCTTCACTGAAAGAATGAATCAAGGCTTGCTGATGTATGTTACGGACACTGGTATTGCTCCGTGGTTCAAAAATCGCGATCAGCCGCCGTCCCGGATGTTTTTGTCTGATCGCTGCTATAGTTTCACGAATTGCTGTAGGGTGGTGTGCAAAATCATCATAAACGGCAATTCCGTTGACTTCTCCACGTAATTCCTGACGCCTGCGAACGCTTTTAAAAGAATCAAACGCCGCCTGAATATTTTTGTCAGAAATATCGTTATACCTAGCAAGTACAATCACACCCAACGCATTCAGTACATTGTATGCTCCTGAGAGTTTTAGTGCAAATTTTTGTGAGTTTGGATAATTTTTCTGAGTTTTGTTATGTACCACAAATTTGGTTCCAGATTCACTGACTTCAATATCTACTGCTCTCACATCACATGCCTCTCCCAAACCGAATTTAATCACAGGAGAAAATGCTGATTTAAGCACATCCTGGACATTAGCATCGTCACCATTCGCGGCAATCAATCCGTTTTGCGGAATGAGACGCAGCATCAGTCTAAAAGATTTTTTAATGTCTTCCAGTGAATCAAAAATATCTGCGTGATCAAATTCCAGATTATTCAGGATCAGTTGATCAGGAAGGTAATGGAAAAATTTCGAACGTTTATCAAAAAATGCAGTATCGTACTCATCTCCTTCAGTGATAAAAATACCACCTGTACCCTCATGGCAACTAGCACCAAAATTTTCTACAATTCCTCCAATCATAAATCCGGGGTTTTTTCTTGCAGATTCAAAAACCCATGCAAGTAAAGAGGAAGTGGTTGTTTTTCCATGGGTTCCAGTTACAACTAGAGAAGTTTTACCACGGATGAAGTACTCTTTCAGTAATTCCGCCATTGAGACATAAGGTAGTTTACGTTCCAGAACAGCTTCTACTTCCGGATTTCCACGTGAGAGAGCATTTCCTATGACAACCAAATCCGGAACTGGTGCTAAATTATCTGCAGCAAAACCGCTTTGCACCGATATTTTATTTTGTAACAAAAAATCACTCATCGGTGGATAAACATTTTCATCAGAACCACGAACGCTATAACCACGTAGTTTCAATAACACTGCGAGAGAAGCCATTCCTGTCCCACAGATTCCAGAAAAATGAATTAGTTTATTGTTAGCTTGTGAAGATGACATTAAATTATAATTTACAATGGATTATTGAAAAAATGGGAGGGAGCGGTATAGATTTTGGGATTAGCAACGGATTCAAACAATCCTCATAACAGGCAGAGTACTGACCGAAACAGCAAGATACGGTACAGCATATTAAACAGGTCCAGTTAAGTGTACGGCTCCAATTAAAAGCGTTTATCGTAAACCTTTTCGCCAATTTTACAAGCCAGTAAGGTAAATGTCTGACGTTCAAATGCACCTTCTAGAGCTTCACGTAGTTCATCGCGATTGGAAACCCAACAACCAATTCCACCCAAAGCCTCAGCAACGGCAGGAAAATCAGTTGCTCCAAAATCAACTCCTAGATTAGGCAATCCGGAATTACGCTGTTTTAGTTCTATCAGCGCCAGAGATTCATCAACAAAAACAATAATAACAACCGGTAATTTCAAATCTCTGAGAGTTGCTAATTCACCTAAAACCATTTCCATTCCAGCATCACCGACAAAGGCCACTACCGCAGGAACGTCAGGAGTTGGACAATTCGCACTAGACATTCGGGCCTGTGCAGCCAGGCGAAAACCCATCGCTAGCGGTACCGCGCAGCCCATCGTACAGAGCGCTGTGGACTGCAGCAATCCGCGGGCTGCATAACATTCCCACATTTGGCTAAGTAAAATTCTGTGCGCACCACTGTCAGCAGTAGCAACCCCATTCCTTGGTAAAGCTTTGCGCACAACATCAATCACTTCTGCAGGACCCCATTCTTCATTCGCCCCGGGCGTACCGCTTCCAGAAAATATTTTCTTCAGTTCGTGCCTGACTTTTTGAGGTTCTCCATTTTTCCAGACCGGCTGCGGAGAAATATTTTTACGTAAAGTTTTAATGCCTTCAGTAACATCACCGATAAAACTTAAGCTTGCACGGTGCATGTAGTGCGTGTTCGGAACAGCGCAAAATTCAAGCACTCTCGCTCCTTCATCCCATGGATTACGCCAGCCCACTCGCATCTCAATCGGATCATAGCCTGAGAGGATGATCAAATCACTTTTCCTTAACAACGGTAGCAATTGTTTGTCAGCCAGTGGAGAAAGTCCTGCTCCTCCAAGCGCCAGTGGATCATCTTCAGGAAGAACTCCTTTCGCTTTGTAGGTGGTGATGAAGGGAATCCGGAAATCACGCGCAAATTCCGCGACAGCTTTTTCAGCGTGTTGATTAAGCACATCTACGCCAGCCATCATCAAAGGTTGTCTTGCTTCCCGCAACCAGTTTCTCGCGGTTTCCAAAGCTGCTCCTTCTGCAGGTGCCGACGGGGAAGGCATATTGCGGACAATCATTTGAAAGTCTTGTGCTGGTTGTTCTTTTGCTGCAACACTGATCGGAACATCAACATGGACAGGCCCGGGTTGTCCGTCCAGCGCCATGGCAAGCGCTTTGTCAATCGCCACGTCAACCATTCCATCTACAACTTTTATACTGGCTTTAGTGACAGATTTAAGCAATTCACTGTGATCAAAAACCTGATGCGTGTAGGTCAGTGCTTCATCTGCATCAACGCATCCTGTGAGAAATATCAAAGGTACTCGATCCTGAAAAGCATTCGTCACAACATTCACAGCGTTAGCGACTCCTGGACCTAAAGTAGCTACTAAAATACCCGGGGCTCCGTCTGCATGAAATCCACCTTCCGCCATGAATCCGGCATTGTTTTCATGTTTCGTGAGGACAAACTCAATTCCGGATTTTCTCAGTCCGTCCATTAAAACTAAAACTTCTCCACCCGGAATTCCAAAAGCCCTTCTACAACCTGCGTGATACAGACGTTTGCCGATAATTTCAGACGCATTCGCCATTATTTTTTCTCCTTTTGCGATAGTTTGAAATGTCCGTCACGTGTTTGTGGAAGTTTACGGTCGAGCAATGCGGAAGCGACAACCGTACGTAAAATTTGTGTAGTTCCTCCCCCAATCGTAAACATGCGTGCGTCACGGAGCATCCGTTCCAAAGGTAAATTCCGTGAATATCCTGCTGATCCGAAAATTTGCAGTGCGTCATTTGTAACTTTAATTGCAGTTTCTGCTGCAAATATTTTGGCCTGCGCTGCTTCCAGCATGTCCGGAAAACCGTATCCATAATCTTTCGCACCCTGCTCTCCGCCGGAAGCAGCTTTTTGCAATAGTAGCCGTGCAGCTTCAAGTTGAGTGTGCATGTCTACCAGCATCCACTGCAAACCCTGAAATTCGCAAATCGGACGACCGAACTGTTCGCGTTGTTGAGAATATTCCAGGGCCAGCTCATACGCTCCAACGGCTATTCCAAGAGCCACCGTTCCTGCTCCAACCCTCTGTCCATTATAAGCATTCATCAATCCGGCAAAGCCGTGCCGTAAACCTTCAGGCGGAATCAGCACCATTTCTTGAGGAACTTCCAAATCCTCAAGAATAAGCTGAGTCTCTGGAATTCCACGCAAACCCATCGCCGGTTCACGTTTCCCAATTATTAATCCTTTTGCTCCACGTAAAGCAATAAATCCTGCAATTCCCTGTGGTTCGTCATGCTCAAATACACGAGCAAATATCAAATGAAACTTGGATACTCCTCCTCCTGTAATCCAGTGTTTTGTTCCATTTATAATATAGCGATCACCTTTGCGGTCGGCACGTGTAGTCATTTCGGTGGCCGCGCTTCCGGCACCTGGTTCTGTAATGCAGATCGCAGGTTTATCACCGCTTAGAACATGATCTGCCGCTATTTTTTTTTGTTCATCAGAACCGAATTTCATAACTGCTCCAACCGCACCCATGTTAGCCTCAACCACAATTCTAGCAGACACTCCACATGCTTTAGCGATTTCCTCAATCACTAATACCACATCCAAATACGACATTCCTGGACCACCGTATTCTTCAGGAACTGTCATACCCATGAAACCCTGTTTAGTCAAAAGTTCCACATTTTCCCATGGATATTGCTCAGAACGATCGATTTCAGCCGCACGTGGTGCAATTTCTTTTTTTGCAAACTCACGAGCAGTAGCCTGAAGTTCTTTCTGTTTTGCTGATAGTTCAAACATTTTTTTGAATAGTTTATATTTATAAAATTTAGACTGGAAAAAAATGAAATCCAGAATTTTCTAAATGCTCTTTACATCCTGCAATTCTTTTCAGCTAACCCTGTGTTACTGTCAAAAATAAAAGGATCTTCAACGCAGGAATGATTAGTATGTAGGATCTGCCTGAACTAGTTGAGTGAGAGGGGGTGTTAGGAGTAGTATATAGGCCTCGTGGTAGCGAACTGACCCCACCACCACCCATTGATACATAAGTAGTTAGTCGCATTTATATGCCTAGATGACTCCCTAGGTGGCACCACCAGTCTGTAATCCTCAAAACAAATTACCCTCTTCCTTGCAAAAAACACCACTTGATGCCTTTTTAGTTGACAAACAAGCAACATGGTAATCTAAATTCTCAAACCACACCCTTCTGTGCCAGTTCCCTGCACACCTCTTCATCCATTCCGAGCATTTCCGACAAAATTTCATTCGTGTGTTGACCTAGTGTAGGCGGAGCATGACGGTAACTTACTGGAGTTGCCGACATTTTTACCGGACTACCGATTAAGCTCACATCCCCTTTTCCTGAAAGCGGATGTGGCATGGAAATTTCCA
>JAPKDT010000085.1 GCA_028822475.1 SAR324 cluster bacterium | reverse complement strand
CTTAAAACTGTACTAATCATTTCTGCTTTTAAAAAAGTTATTACAAAATCATTACGGAAAAACTTTTTGCAGTAATCGTATTTATATTTAGTTGTTTTGTTCACGTCCTGTTTATAGTTTAAAAACGCGGTAAAATTTTCCTGATATCAATTTAATAGTTTAAAGAAAATTATCGCTTCCCTCGGAATAGCACTGTTTTAGGACTTATTTTCAAGTACATCAAGAATTAATTCCTGAAATATCCGGTATTTTCACGGTTATTGCTAACCTAAAGCGTGTCACAAAAATTGACACTTTGTTAAATTGAATTAGAGGCTTAAAGAACCTCACATCCTTTGACATCTGGAGAGTATTTTTTATGGAACAGGGAACGCTAATAGGAACTATTTTAGCATGGGTACTTTTATTCATTGCAATGTGTTTCGACTTTGCAACTTTTAATATAAAATTCGGAAACCTTGCATATTTTGTTGATGTACCATCCTTGTTGATCGTTTTTGGAGGAACAATAGCATCCACATTTATTTCACATCCTATGGGTGACGCTAAGGGGTTTTTGGGTTTCATCGGCAAATCGTGGAAACAGAATCCGGTTGCGTTGGTAGAAACGCTGACATTGATTGTAGACGTTTCCAAAATTGCCCGGAAAAATATTCTAGCGATTGAAGACGCATTACCCAGCATAGAAAATCTTTTTCTACGCGGAGGACTGAGACTGGTAGTGGACAGGGCTGACCGAGAAGCAATCGTGAACATGATGGCGCATGAAGTGAAATATACCATGGCAGGCAAAGATAATGAGATTGCTGTGGTTGGTACTATGGCTTCTCTCTGTCCTGCCTGGGGGATGCTTGGAACTCTGGTTGGACTTGTATTGCTCCTCCAGAATCTCGATGACCCATCTGCGATTGGACCTGCAATGGCGGTGGCTTTGATCACGACTTTTTACGGTTCATTGTTTGCGAACACGATTTTTTCTCCTGCCAAAACGAAGCTTGAACTTTATCAGGGTGATTCAAAAGTTTTAATGGAGATGATCCGTGACGGTGTGCTTTATATTGAGGGTGGACAGCGTCCTGATTTTATCGAAAACGACTTAATGAACTATCTGCCTCCTGCTCAAAAAACAATGTATGAAGCGTTGAAGTTTGAAGGCGGCGGTGAAGCAGCTGCTGAAGACGGAGCGTAATCTGAACCGGATAAAGGAGTAAATCATGGGTCAGATGATTGATGAGGAGGATTGTGAAATTTGCGTCCCCTTCGATCAGGAATGGATTTTTACCTACGGTGATTTGGTAACTCTCCTGCTATGTTTCTTCATTTTACTCTTTTCCATGTGCAGGACTGATGTAGAAAAAAGCAAGCAAATTTCAGATAGTTTTAAAAGTATGCCGCCGGGGAGTCCTTTTATTTTCAGTGGACAGAGTTCTACTTTGGATAAAGCGTCCAAAGAGTTGGAACAGTTGGAGGTTCCGGATGATGTCTCTATCAATGCTTCAAAAGCTGGTGTTGAAGTTAGTTTCAGTAAAACGGTAGCTTTTGAGCAGGGTTCAGTTACATTGAGCGAGAAAGCAAAAGGGGCATTGATAAAAATGTTGCCAATTATCGGGCAACTGCAGAACAATATTGAAATTTCAGGGCACACGGATGAGTCAGATTCAAATCAAAAATATCCGTCAAACTGGGAACTTTCAGTTGCGCGCGCAAGTGTGATTGCAGCATTTTTGGAGTCAAAACTGATTCCCGCGGATCGTATCCAGGTTGCCGGTTATGGTAATTCCCGCCCTAGATTTAATCCGGATACTGCCTACAAGCGCAGTCTTAATCGTCGTGTGCAAATTGTGCTCATGCCTGAAGATCAAACCCGCTGAATTGCTGCTCACAAACTAAAAAATTATTATCTGAAGCTTTAAAACGTACAACCTGTTTTCAGGTTTTACTCAATCACTACCCCAAAATAAACGTTAAAAAACAGGCAGAATATGGGTCAACTCATTGATGAGGAAGATTGTGAAGTTTGTGTGGTTTTCGACCAGGAGTGGATTTTTACTTATGGAGATTTGGTAACGCTTCTGCTTTGTTTCTTCATTTTGCTTTTTTCATCGTGCAAATATGAAACAATGAAGTTCAAAAGTTTGGCCGCGAGTTTTAAACCTCTTCCAGCAGGTACGCCATACATGAATGAGGGCAAAGATTCTATCGTTGAGCAAATTGCTCAGCAGTTGGAAGAGAGTGAATTAGGTGACGATGCAAATATCAATGTGGAAGAAAAAGGAGTTGTCGTTTCTTTTAAAGCAAGTGCATATTTTAAAACTGATTCCGCCAAGTTGAACCCAAAGGCAGTCAAAGAAATGGCACGATTCTCCAAACTTATCTTCCTGTTACCAAACAAAATCCAAATTGAAGGGCATACTGAAAAAAAACCACCGGAAAATTGGGATTCAACATGGGAACTGGGAGGAGCACGTGCCTCGAAGGTGGCTCGTTTTTTTATTGAAAACGGTTTTGATCCAACAAAAATTACAGTCAAGAGTTTTGGCGCAACACGTCCCCGTTTCCGCGAAGCATCTCCTAGTCAACGCAGCTTAAATAATCGTGTTGAAGTAGTAGTCCTGCCGGAATAAAAAAGTTATCTCAATTTAATTTACGACCATAAACAATCGACTCTTGAAAGTCGTAGTTTTTTCTTTTTTCTTCTGGAAGCTCCTCCGGATTGATAGCACGGAAACCGCCTTGTGTAAAAACATGTGAAGCTGCGGTACTCAAAGCAAAGGCTAATTTGCAAGCGCTGGAACGGATTTTTTCAGTTGCGGCCTGAATCAGCTCACTGCCTATTCCCTGGTTTCGATAAGCTTTATCAACTGCCAAACTGGCTATTTCCGCAGCGGAACCGTCCGAAAAAATAATAATTTCACAGCAACCAACAACGTCGTCATCCACACAGAACACTAGATAATTATCAATCTGCTGCTCGATATACGTTTCGGAACGTAACACAACCGCTGCATGCTGAACCGGCGAATTGAGGATTTCGAGTATTGACTGCAAATCGCTCAGTCTGGCGGGACGTGTACGTTTGTATGAACTGTTGGTGATCATCACTCCGGCACCTTTCGGGGTGAGAAGTTCCGCGAGTAAAGCTCCTTCTACTCTGCCGTCCAGCAAATGACAACGCTCTACACCTCTCACACAAGCTTCAGTAAGCGAGTTTAATTGTAAGCGCTGTACTTGAGGCAGGTCAGGATTTTTATTCAGCCACTGTTGAACACTGTCAGTTGTCATTTCCGCAGAATCAGTTTCAGCAAAATTAGGTAATGCAGAGGTATCAAGTACAATCAGTTTTTTGGCACGTAAACGTGTTGCTACTTCAAAAGCAACCTGATTTGCATCAAGAATCCACAATCGTCCCTTTTCTCCTAGTGAAAAAGGTGGTAAAATAATGAGCTTTGAGTCTGTAATTGCCTGATGCAGTGTTTCCAGTTCAAGCCCGCAAACATTTCCAGTGCAGTGTGAAGCAAAATCTCCTGCCAGAGGTTTTTTCTCTGCAGACAAAAAATGTCCGGAAATAGGTTGAAGTTTCCTGCCGCAACTGCGGAGCTTTGAGAGCAGTTTCCAGTTGGTGGAAGAAATTGCCTGTTCAATCAGTGCTAAGTGTCTTTTTTCTGCAACCAGGACGCCGTCTTCAGTCTGGTAATCGTGTCCTTCTGCGTCCAGCAGTTTCCTGATCTGGGTTTCTGCTCCATGCACTAAAACGATTCTTACACCAATCTGTTGCAAGAGTGCCAGATCTTCAATGACTCTGGAATTATGAATTTCCAGCAAATCGCCGCTGAGTTGAATCACGAAAGTTTGCTGATGAAACTCTTCCAGATAAGGCAGAGCGGCCCGCAAATTGTGAATAAAACCGGATAATTCCGGATCAAGAGAATGCTGAAGCATGAGTAACAAAGATGAAAATGTTGTCCCGGAATCAACTCCGGAAAGTAATACAAAGGCGGATATTTTTTCAATCGTAATTCCGGCATACAACAGCGCAAAGCTGCTTTCACGCTGCCTTGAAGCTTTGGAAAAACAATCAGCGCCAAAAACCGAATTTGAAGTAACGGTTGCGGATGACGGTTCCACAGACGAAACTCTGGAAATGCTCTCTCGGTTTAAAGCACAAACAGAGCTAAATCTGCAATGGACATCAATTCCGAATTCCGGTCCAGGCAACGCGCGTAACGCAGGAGTTGCTAAGTCTGCTGGTTCATGGATCGGCTTTATTGACGCAGACGTTATTCCGGATACGGACTGGGTGAAAAACGCGATTCAGCTGATTCAGCAAAAACCAGATGCCGGAGCGTTTGAGGGACGCACGGAAGTCACTCAGCGCAATCTCGCAACACCGTTCACTCATCAAACCGAAAACACTGACGGCGGACGTTATCCAACCTGTAATTTTCTTGTACGCCGAAATTTGGCAAACTTTCATCCTGCTTATCTGATTCCTTTCCGTGAAGACACAGATTTAGCATTCAGCATTTTAGCCTCAGGCTATTCGATCATTTTTGCTCCGGAACTCATTGTGGAGCATCCGCCTCTTTCTTCGAGCTATTCCCGACCTCTTGATTTGGCCCGTCGTTACTATTATGACGGCTTACTCGCACGCAGATTTCCTTCACGTTATCGACTTGAATTGGACGCGCATCAAATATTTGGACTAAAAATTCCGCATTTAAAGAGAAAATTATACGCTATCTTTGTGCTTTCTCAAATTGTTTTTCTTGCAGCACTGTTGTTTGGTTTTTCCGCAAGTGAAATGCTTTTGCCTGTGAGTGCGTATATCGCAGGATTATGTCTGACCGCTGGAGCAAGTTTGCGTTATGCAAAATTAAAGGATCTTTCATTACAGGACTGGCTGGTGTTTGTCTTCCAACTGCACGTTCTGCCATGGGTGATGGGTTACTCACTCTTGCGAGGATGGTTTGATTTTCGCGGTGAACCAGAATATTTAGCCGGATAATTATTAAAGAAGACATACGAGAATTTGACTATTTTATCTGATCAATTCAAAATAACGTATTAACTTTTTCTGTATCGAGACAAGCGAGCCAACAAATAACTTTCAAACCGCCGCTAATAAACTGACAGCTTAAACACAACAAAAAAGTCCTCAACCAATCAATTATTGCAATTTAATATGTTTGTAACCTACAAACTTTCAGACAAATCATTTATCAAACTTCAGAAAAAAGGTCTCAGCGAAGCTGCATTGAATGATCTTGCTGAATTAAAGAGCAGGGTTTTTCCAAGTCCTGAAATATTTTTGAACCGAGTGCGTAAACTTCCTCAAGCAGAAGAAATTCTGAAAAAAGAGGATGATCTTTTGAAAATCGCCAAGGGATTTTTACGGTTGGATTTTGTGATTCCGAACCGCACTATCAGGGAATGGGTCGAGGCTTTGATTTTTGCTGTTGTTGTTGCGACCGTTGTACGGACTTACATGTTCGCTCCTTTCCAAATTCCGTCCGGTTCTATGCTGCCGACAATTCAGATTGGAGATCACATCTTCGCCAGCATGTATTCCTATGGCTCGCCTGTTCCATTTACCGACATCAAGCTCTTTCAAAAACCTGTTTTCAGAGGCGACATAATCATTTTTCCGTATCCGCGTGATCCTTCGATTGATTACATAAAACGCGCGGTGGGGCTTCAGGGAGAAACGCTGGAAATTCGCAATGATCAGGTATTGATCAATGGGGAACCGCTGGACGAACCTTACGCGTATTTTGAACCAAATGAACAGAAGTCCCGTCAGGCCCAGGGTTTATCGTCTGCATCACCGGTTAGCAGTTTTGGGCCGGTAGCTATTCCTGAGGGAAAAATATTTGCGATGGGCGACAACCGCTACAACAGTGCTGACAGTCGCTACTGGGGTTTTGTGGATATGAATACTATTTCTGGAAAAGGACAGATTATTTACTGGTCGCATGATCCGGGACAAAGTTTAATCAGTGGTTATAAGTTGGGCCGCGTTTTTGATTTTTTAAAATGAAGGTACACAGAGCAGTTTTGAGAGTAAAAGCATGAAGACAGCAGCAAATTTAATTTCTCGTAATGCAACCTGTTGGTGTGGAAGTGGGAAAAAATATAAAAAATGTCACCTGTTGATTGATCAAAAAGAGGTTTCAGCTTCTGCGGAAGAACCCAAACCTAAACGCAAAGATCGCAATATTATCATCAAAACAGAAGAGCAAATAGACGGTATCCGCAAAAGTTGTCAAATGACGAAGGATCTGCTGGATATGGTAGAGGAACGAATCAGCGTGGGCGTGACAACAAATGAGATTGATGAGTGGGTTCATCTTGAAACTTTAGCCAGGGGAGCTGTTCCGGCACCACTTAATTACGGGCGTGGACAAGGCAGGCAAAGAATGCCCTTTCCAAAAAGTATTTGCACTTCACTGAATGAAGTTATTTGCCACGGCATCCCAAACAGTCAAGCATTGCGGAATGGTGATATTCTGAATGTCGACGTTACCTGTAATTTTCATGGATATTTCGGCGATGCCAGCAGAATGTTTGTCATTGGGGAAGTTCCGGACAGGACGAGGGAGTTGGTTGAGGTTACACGTGAATGTTTAAATCTTGGAATTGAACAGGTGCGTCCAAACACCAAACTTGGTGACATTGGACATGCCATTCAGGAGCATGCGGAAAATCACGGATTTTCTGTAGTGAGAGATTTTGCTGGTCACGGAGTAGGCATCGAGTTTCACGAAGCACCTCAGATCCTGCATTATGGTGAGCCTGGAATAGGTGAGGCTTTGCGGGAGAATATGATATTTACTATCGAACCGATGATCAACATCGGTGATTATGCATGTAAAGTTTTAGGTGATGGCTGGACTGCCGTCACCACGGATGGCACGTTGTCGGCACAGTGGGAACACACTATGCTGGTTACCTCGAGCGGTGTGGAAGTCCTGACCGCATAAATAGTTCTGTACAGAATCAAGTCTGTATTAAAATTATTTTTACTGAGACAACTTAAAGATTCTTGTATTGCCTAATACTCAAAGCTATTAGCACTTGTATTTTTAGGATGTTTCAAATAGCATATTGACTGAACTATTACACCTTAATATTTAACGGAATAACATGGGAACCTGGAACAAACCACCAAATAAATCGCCTTGGGAAAAAGGCCAGCAACCTCCGGATATTGATGAGTTGCTCAGCAACCTTCAGGAAAAATTTAAGATTGGTTTACCAAAAAAAGGAGGAATGTTGCTCCTCATAATTGTTGCAATTGTGATCTGGTTTTCGACAGGTATTTTCATAGTTGATCCAGAAGAACAAGCTGTAATCAAACGTTTTGGAGAGATTACGGATGTGGTTGGACCAGGTCCGCATTATCATTTGCCTTCTCCAATTGAAACCGTTCAGATTGCTCCTGTAACAGCAGTACGTAGACTTGAAATTGGATTCCGGACAATACAGGTTGGACCTCCTGCAAAATATAGACGAGTCATAAAAGAGTCATTAATGCTGACAGGCGATGAGAACATTATTGATGTGCAGTTCATCGTGCAATACCGTATTTCTGAATTAGAAAATTATCTTTATAGTCTGACTAATCCGGATGAAACAGTGAAATCCGCAGCGGAATCCGCAATGCGTGAAGTCGTTGGAGATACGACTGTCACCGAAGCTCTGACTGCCGGAAAAGGAATTATTGAAGACACGACAGCACAACTTCTTCAGAAGACTATGAATAGCTACAAAGGTGGAATAAAAATTGTGAATGTTAAACTGCAGGACGTTCATCCTCCAGATGCAGTAAAGGACGCTTTTAAAGATGTTGTGAGTGCCCGAGAGGACAAAGAGAAAATGATCAATGAAGCTGAAGGTTACAGAAATAATATCGTTCCAAAGTCCAGAGGAGAAGCTGCGCAGATTATAAACAATGCCAAGGCATATTCCAAAGAAAAGGTGTTGGTTGCTTTAGGTGAATCTGAGCGCTTTAACCTGATTTATGAAGAGTACAAGAATGCTAAAGAAATTACACGTGATCGGATTCTTCTTGAGACGATGGCAGCTATTCTGCCAAAGGTAAAAAAAGTGATTGCGGATAAAGGAGTAGGTGGGAGTGTTTTACCTCTTTTACCACTAGGGGGACTATCAATGGACTCATTGACTAAGTAATTTCGTCACTATAATTTATTTATTGTAAAACTCTGGGTTTTACAACACTTTGCCAAGTATTAACCGACTCTGAATTTATGCTATTTCAGAGTTTTCAAACAACAGAATAGGAGTCATTTATGATA
>JAPKDT010000362.1 GCA_028822475.1 SAR324 cluster bacterium | reverse complement strand
GGAATAGGTTCAACTGCGCCAAAACCTATAGTAGAAAGTGCCGCTGCAGCATTAGCATACTGAGCAGACTCCAATGGATTACGGTTTTTCAGCCATTCGGATAAAAAGGCTCCATCAAAAATGTCGCCTGCACCTGTCGCATCTGAAGTTTCTACTGTCTTACCAGGAATCCTGTGGAAACCGTCTTCAGTTCCCAAAAGAACTCCCTCAGCTCCCAGTTTTAGTGCTACTAATTTTGCTCCGTTTTTCAAGTAATAGTCGACAATCGCAGTTGGCTCTTTGAGACCAGTCAGTAGAATTGAGTCTTCTAAACTTGGAAAAAGAAAGTCAACATAAGGAATAGTTTGTTGAATTGTCTCTCTTGCTTTGTCTAGAGACCAAAGTTTCAGTCGAAGATTTGTATCATAGGAGATAAGGACACTATTTTCTACAGCAATCTTAATTGAGGCATTCACAACATCGTTTGAGGAAGAACTAATTGCTTGACTAATTGCGGAAAAATGTAGAAATTTTGCCGAAGCAATATAAGCCGATGGCAAATTTTCAAGAGTTATTTGACTGGCGGCGGAATCTTTCCGAAAATAACTAAAGTGATGACCTCTTGAATCATGCGTCACAAAATATATGCCAGTTGAAGCATTTGAAATTTTGCTGACATGGGTGTGATTAACCCCTTCTCTTTGCCACAATTCAAGTAATTGATCTCCAAAAAGGTCCTCTCCGACCAAACTTATAATTCCTGCTGAACTCCCTTGTCTTGCAATTGCAATCGCAACATTGGACACATCTCCTCCAAAACTTGAGTAAAATAAGTGTTTACCTTTTTCAGGTAACTGATTTAACTCAATTAGAGCTTCACCAAGACAAACAATTTCTGATTTCATTACAATATTTTATGACGAATATAGTTTTGCTTGTTTTAATATTTCCAAACTGGCATTAAATATCATTTTCCGTTCCCCCTGTTTAATGAGTGTTTCATTAACCAACACTCCACCAAGTCCAACACATAATGCTCCGTTGTCTAAATACTCTTTAACTTCGTTTGGTTTGATTCCACCTGTTGGAATAAGAGGCACTCCGGGAAATATTGAAGATAATGTTTTTATATAAGTTGCCCCACCCATCAAACTCACTGGGAAAATTTTGATCGCATCAGCTTTAGCTTTCATTGCCAAATGCAGTTCAGTAGGAGTACAGGCCCCTAAAAAACATGGAATATCATACTGATGACAGACATCGGGTAAGTCTGAAACCAGACAAGGTGAAACAATGTATTGAGCTCCGGCTTCAATACATTGTTCGGCTTGTTTAACAGAAGTCACCGTTCCAGCACCGATCAAAGCATCTTTTTTTGCTGTCAGTTGAACAATTATATTAATTGCATCAGGTGTGGTAAGAGTGATTTCAAAGGTTCGGAATCCAGCCTCTCTTAACCACAGAACAGCAGTAACTGCATTTTCGGTCTCCTTTGTTCTTATTACAGGAATAACTCGTAACTCGGACAATTGCTCCAAGACTATGTTTTTATTTGCCATACTAATTTTCTGTAAAATGTTTTTTAAATATTATGACAAAAA
>JAPKDT010000084.1 GCA_028822475.1 SAR324 cluster bacterium | reverse complement strand
CCGGCAAGTATCATTGCAATCATAAATTTATTTTCTGAAGTTGATGGCTTCTTAAATATTCTGAAACCCTAAGTTTGTCATTCGCCATAATGAAAATTTTCAATCATATTAGTGCTTAACATAATATAGATCTTTCACTTAGCTCGAAACGAAAGTTTTTTGTGACTTTTTTCGGATTTCTCAAAATTTAAAGAAAATAAATTTTCAGCTTGTTCTCTTGTAATTTTTAAGAAAATCCAAGCGGCTAAGAATCACCGCGATTGATGTAAGACTGATCACTGATCCAGCACGTACCTGCACAAGAGACTGAACATAAGCTCGCAGATGCTCGGCATTCATGCTTTCAAGAGGTTCAAGCATACTGTTGAAATCTTGTACTTTCAAATTCTCAAGAGTATGAGATTCAAGTAACACTTCAAGCAACCCCAGTTTATTGGCATCCAAATTACGCAAGAGAATGTCCTGGTATTCGAGTTCCCAGTCATTGTTTGGCTCAAGTTCCACCAGGCGTTCACGCAGCCAGTCAAAACCAAATGTATGTTCAACACTTTCTGCAATCCTATAAGCGGCGCTGACTGACATTGCTTTGTTAATACACAAATGCATAACGTCCGGTGCGATCCTTAAACGCTGTAAAGACGTACGGAAAGCGTCAACCTCACGAGGCACAATTTCTTCAGTTTGCTCGCCCTCAACTATTGTTTCATCTTGAAGCTGAGTGCTTGCTGATTTTTCCAGATCTGCAGAATTTTCAAGGAGTACTTTGAGCTCACACAATAAGGCGTGATATTCTGCTATTTTCTTAAATTCAGGTGGTGGTGTTTGACTATACAAGACGTTTCGAACCAGTATTTTTAATAAATCCTCGATTTCAATAAGAACTTCGTAACGTTCATTCTCGCTGATATCATCCATTGAATACAACACCTCACGCATTTCTGGTGCCCCGAGACTTGCGTCCAGTACAAGGTAGGTTCGCACAATGTCAGGAATACCGCGTTCCGTGACTTGTGCCATTCTGGAAATAAGAGTGGATCCTGCCTGATTTATCACAGTGTTTGTCACCACAGTTGAGATGATTTCCTTTTTTAAAGGATGTTCGTTTATTTTTTTACCAAAATGGCTGCGTAAAACAGACGGTATGTATTGCAGATATGTTTCAGTAAGTTCAACTTCAAAAGGCATTTCCGAGGAAGTCAGCGCGTCATAAACCTCCATTTTTGCGTAAGCCATCAGGACTGCCAGTACAGGACGCGGTAAAGGCCTTTTTAAATGTTCCAGTTGATCAAGCTCGCCACTCGAAGGAATGTACTCGCTGCGTTTATTCATCCCCTGTTCCTGAAGGTGTAGAATCAACTTGCGGAACAACCTAAAATTACGGTTGGAGCGGATACTGTCCATGGAAATCAAACGGTGCTGCCCACTGTTATTCGCTAAAACCAACGCTGAGACTTCATTTGTTGCTGAAGCCAGCAACTCATTACGTTCTGCTTTCGACTCAATATATCCGCTGCGCAGCATCTGCTGAAGCAAGATTTTCAAATTAACTTCATAGTCTGACATGTTGACACCAGCAGAATTATCAATTGCATCAGTGTTCAGTCTGACCCCTTCATTGGCAAGATCAATACGCGCCAACTGAGTTAAACCTAAATTTGCGCCTTCACCGATCACTTTTACTTGACATTCAGAAGTATCAATTCTTACTGAATTGTTTGCCTGGTCACCGACTTGTAAATGAGTCTGTGCTGACGTTTTGATATACGTACCTATTCCGCCAAACCACAGTAAATCCGCATTCATCTGTAATATTAAACGCACAACTTCATCACCTTTTAGACTTACTGCATCTGTCCCAAGCAGGGTTTGAAGCTGCGGTGTCAGTTCGATCGATTTTGCGTGACGCTCAAAAATGCCGCCTCCGACACTGATTAAGCCTGCAGAATAATCACTCCAAGCAGAACGTGGTAAATCAAAAATTCGTTTGCGCTCATTCCATGAAATTTCTGCATCAGGATTAGGATCAAGAAAAATATGCTGATGATTGAATGCAGCCTGAAGCAACAGCATTTTACTCTGCAGCATACCGTTACCAAAAACATCTCCGCTCATATCACCCACACCCATCACAGTCGTGAGTTCAGTCTGTATGTCACGTCCCATTTCCTTAAAATGCAGCATCACACATTCCCAAGCACCGCGTGCAGTGATTCCTTCTTTTTTATGATCGTAACCTACTGAACCTCCTGAAGCAAAAGCGTCACCAAGCCAGAAATCATATTTTTCTGATACCTCATTCGCAATATCCGAAAAAGTGGCTGTGCCTTTGTCTGCGGCAACAACCAGGTATGGATCAGGATCATCATATGAAAGAACATGACTTGGTGCGTGAACCTTCCCCTGTGCGTCTAAATTATCCGTTATTTCCAACATGGCACTGATAAAACGTCTATACTGATTTTGAGACTCTGTGATTGCTGCTTCTCTTGTTACAGGAGTGTTTTTCAGCACAAAACCGCCTTTCGAACCAACTGGAACAATCACCACGTTTTTGGTTTGCTGAGTTTTGACGAGTCCCAGAATTTCTGTCCTGAAGTCATCAGGACGGTCCGACCAGCGAAGCCCGCCCCGTGCAACCGGACCAAAGCGTAAATGGAGTCCTTCCATGCCTACATCATGGACATATATTTCTCTGAAAGGCACCGGAACCGGCATTTGCTCAATTTTTCTCGAATCCAGCTTGACCGAAATTCCTGTTTCTTCAGAATCTTTAGGCAGGTAAAAATTGGTACGTAAAGTGTTTTCAATCAATTCAAACAAACGGCGCAGGACCTCATCGTCAATCACCTGTTGAACTTTTTCCAGAGATTCGAAAAACTCCTGATTTTTCTGCGGCAACAGAACTTCCTTACGATAAGTCAGATTACCGAAAGAAGGATCAAGAGAAAAGCGGCAAGCAAATGTTTCAAAAAGTAAACGTGATGATTGAGGATGCCTGAGCAAAACAGCATTTGTAGTTTCGCGTGTCAGCGGTGCGCTTAACTGCAGGGATAAATTCCGATAAAGCTGAATCACATTAATTTCACGCCAGCCTAAATTTGCCAGCAGAGCAAGTCCGTTCAGGGGGTCATTTTCAGTCTTTTGGAGATACACCTTTTTGACAATTGCTGACAGCAACGGTTTAAAACGTACCTCGTCAATATTGACTTTGTCATTCCGGATTACCCGAAAAGACTGGATAAATCCTAGTGTTTTTTCGTCATTACCGATCCTGGTTGTTAATTGATCAATCACGTGCAGTCCCAGATTCTGCAGGACTGGCATAATCCTGATCAAATGAATTTTTTCTTTACTGTAAATGTACAGCAGGGAAACTGACTCAACCAGTAGTGAAGGAAGGGTAAAGGGTTTTAAATCGAATTGAATATTGTCTTCATCTGTCAGCAGTTCCATGTACTGGATATTCTCCAGCGCTTCCAGAGTATTAACACGTGCACGATAATGCGAAGGCATCAGCGGAACATAACGTTCAAAAAGTTGCGTCCCTTCTTCTCCGGGATGCTGATTGCTGAGCAGTTCACGAAGTTGAGTTTCCCATGGTTTTATCAGTCCACTGATTTCTCCTTCAAACTGCAGCAAATCAAAAGACGGCAAATCGCTTTTGCCCTGTAAGTCTTCCTGCAGTTCAAATTCAAAATGCAAACGTGACTTTTCACTTCCGCGTGCTTCAAACCACTCACAGTTCTGATGCGGAATTTTTGCTTTGAGAAAGTCAGCAGTTTGCTCATTTGCTTCCTCATTTAAGAGAGAAGTGGGCATCACAACCATCAGCTTTAACACACCGTATACTCTAGTAGCTATTTTAAAACAGTGAATATTGTTTGGATTATTAACTGACAGCAGTCCATCGCATATTTGAATTAATTCTTTTCTTGATGAACGGAATAATTCGAATTTAGGTGTTGAACCAAAAATCCGCACAACTTCATTATAATCGTAGCAGTTCTCAAGCATGCTCCGCATTTCAAAGATATAACGCATCTTCTGTTGAATGAGCGGAGTCTCAGTGTTTTTCACATTCAGTGAACTCCCTCTGAGAAGACCAAGAAAAACATGCTCAACCATTCCATATTTTGCGTGCGGAATGCGTAAACTCAGGATCATCAGATTTTCAAAGCGTAAAACAGGACTTGGGAAACGTAAACGGTCAAGCGCAAACGGAAAATCTGAATGACGGAGTTTCCACAGTTGCGCGGTTAAGACGTTTAAGAGTATATTCGAAGATTTTTGTAAATATTCCGGAGCTAATATTCCATAGCCGGAGTTTTCCACGGATTTGATATTATCCGCAGAATCTGAATCTTGCTGTAAAAATGTGATAAATCCCATCACCGTAAAGTTGTCGAGTTTCAGCCAGCCGCAAAGTTTTGACCACTCTCCATTTGTCTCTGCTGAAACTGCGGTCACAGATTCTATTTCTTTTTCCATTGACTCCAGAGACTGGAGCATTTTTTGTCGATGATTACGGACAAGTTGTACTGCCAGCATATGACCGGCAATCAGTGTTTCAAGACGTTTTAAGAAAACAATATCCGTATCCGCTTCAATTTCCAGATAGAGATGATCAAACTTTTCCATTTTTTCTTCAGGAGAAATAACGGCCTCTATCTCCTTTTCCGCAGAAAGCACCACACCCATTATAGGGTGAAGTTTTCGATGAATCAGCAACTCCATTTTTCGCATCAACGCCTCAACTGTGACAACGATGAATGGTGCGTCAGGAGCAGATATTTCGACTATCACATTGCCGTTTAAACGTGCCCCCTGCTGTGACACAGTAGCAGCTTGATGTGGTTTGACCCTGACCATTCCGCTCTTGCGGGTAGCTTCCTGAAAAAACGCAAAGCGATCTTTCAGAAATTCCTCTAACTGCTTACTGCTGTATGTTTCACGCATCCTTGCAGACATTCCACGTAAAAATTGAGTTGAAAACTGCTTGAAAACTGAAGCAGCAGATTCATCCTGTTTCAACTTATTTCCTGTTTGTCTCTGCTTGTTTTCACTCATTATAATTTATGTAAATAGTGATTAATAATGGCAGCGATATTTTATGCATGTCTGCTTATTTTTTCAGTTGATATACTGTTTCTCTAATGATTTTACAGGATTAAACGGTTTTTTCCCGCTAATAATCAGTTAAGACATCTGCTTAAGGAACGACTGAGATTATTTAATAATGAAAAATACAGTTCTGTTCCAGGTACTAGGCCCGCTCCTAAAGGATCAAGGATTCCTTTTTTCACTTCTGTACCTGCAGTAACAGTCTGCAGCAGTTTTGACGAAAACTGAGGTTCGCTGAAAATGCAGCGTATTTTTTCTTTTTGAATTGTCTTACGCACTTCCATTAGTCTGCGTACACTTGAGCCAAAGCCAACGTGAAGAGTCATAGAACCAACCACATTGAGCTGATATCTTTTCTCAAAATATTGATATGCATCATGAAACACCATATATGGTATCTCAGCAACTTTAGTCATTTCCACTTTCAACCTACGGTCAAGTAATTCAAGACGGAGAACATGTTTTTCGCCGTTTATGCGGTAATATTTTGCATTTTTAGGATCCATTGCAGTTAAAATTTTCACTATTTTACGGGAGATAATTTTTGCATTGTACGGATCCAGCCAAATGTGCGGATCCGTTCCGGATGAGCTTTCTGTTTCATCTTCTGCAGAATGATCTTCAGTTGTCTCAGTTTCATGTTTATGCCACTCTACTCCTGAGCGCAGCGGCCAGAGTCTAAGACCTTCTGTTTCCTGCAGTGAAACCAACTTTGCTCTGTTGGCTAGAGACTGAAGAGGTTTTGTCAAAAATCCTTCAAGTATGTCACCTCCCCAAAAAACAAGATCCGCCTCTTGCAGATTCTCCGCAGAGCTCGGACGAAGTGCATAGGAATGTGGTGAATTATTTCCGTTTATTAGCAGAATCGGTTCGGAAACACCCTGCATAATTGCTGAGACAAGTGAATGGAATGGTTTGATGGAAACTATGACTTTTAAGTCTGAAGCAGCCATAAGCTGTGTTATGCACAGCATGGGGAGAATTAAAATAAAACAAAAGCTAGTTTTCATTACTATCCAGTTTTTGCTTTGCAGCTTTGCTTTGAAGAGGAAAATGTGTTACAAATAATACTCATTTCAAGATAACTCTGATTAACTAATTTGTCAATGTCAAGCAACAGAGAAACTGCAGCAGATTATTCACAAACTGCAGGAAAAAAACAAATCCTGCTTCAGACTCATAATCTTTCGTTATTAACAGGAGAACGTGAGTTGCTCTCTAATATTACACTCACAGTTTCAGCAGGGGAAATTGTAACTGTTATTGGCCCCAATGGTGCGGGAAAAACCACCCTGCTTCGTGTGCTTCTCGGCTTAATACCTCTGAATAAAGGAAGTATATTCAAAAAACCGAAGCTCAAAATAGGTTACCTTCCGCAAAAAGTTTCTGTTGACCCTATTCTGCCTCTTTCTGTCAGCAGGATAATGAAGCTTACAGGAAATTATTCCAGCCTGCAAATTAAGACTGCTCTTGAAGAAACAGGAGTTGCATCTTTAAGAGACAAACCGGTCTTCCAACTTTCAGGGGGAGAATTTCAACGTGTGATGCTGGCACGTGCCCTTTTGAGAAGTCCGGAACTGTTGGTGCTCGATGAGCCTGTTCAGGGTGTTGACTACATGGGAGAGTCAGAATTGTATAAATTGATTGCAAATCTCCGTACAAGTCACGGTTGCGGAGTATTGATGGTGTCGCATGATTTACACGTTGTGATGGCGTCCACTGACCGTGTACTGTGTTTGAATCAGCATATTTGCTGTGAAGGACAGCCTGAAGATGTGAGTCGGCATCCAGAATATTTGCGGCTGTTTGGTTTGGACTCCGGAAGCGCACTTGCGGTTTACAGTCACAATCACGACCACACACATCATATTTCAGGTACGCTACAGGAAAACAGGGAATAATGATTTTAGATGACTTTTTTTGGAGAGCGGTGATAGCAGGAATTGGAGTTGCCATGGTTGCGGGACCGCTGGGCTGTTTTGTGGTCTGGAGGAGAATGTCCTATTTAGGTGACACCATGGCTCATTCAGCTTTACTGGGAGTCGCTCTCGGTTTTTTTCTGGAAGTTAATTTAATGCTCGGAGTTTTTGCAGTTGCGCTTGTTGTAGCTCTATTGCTTTTTTTCTTTCAAAGACAAAAACAACTCGCCAATGATGCTGTATTAGGCACACTTTCCCATGCGTCACTTGCGATGGGAGTTTTAATGATCAGTCTGATGGTTTGGGTTCGTATTGACTTAATGGCTTATTTATTCGGCGATATTTTAGCCGTTAGTCTCGTTGACTTATACTGGATCTATGGCGGCGGGTTTTTAATATTGTTGACATTACTCCTGCTCTGGCGACCTTTGCTCGCAATTACATTTGATCATGAACTGGCACAGGCTGAAGGTGTACCTGTTGTCAAAGTTGAATTACTTTTCATGTTACTGATTGCCGCAGTTATTGCTTTGTCGATGAAAATAATCGGAATCCTACTGGTGACTTCACTCTTAATTATTCCAGTTTCTGCTGCAAGAAGATTCAGCAGAACGCCGGAACAAATGGCACTGGGCGGTTCACTGATCGGAATGGCTTCGGTTGGACTTGGCCTGGGTGCTTCACTGCAGATTGACACACCTTCCGGCCCCTCAATTGTAATAGCAGCGGTTATGTTTTTTTTCGCTGCTAACTTGTTACCGAATAAGAAATAAATATGGATAACGTTAATTTTTTTGTAAAGAATTAACTGAACTAACCAGTAGATAGCTTACTGATTTTGATTTAAATTATTTCCATTGCAAAAACTTTAAGCACACAAAACAGACAAAGCTCGATGTTATAGCGGAGGGGAGAGCAGGACTGTTGTTTTATGGCAGGTTTCGCTGTCTCCTGAACTATTTTCCTCCATGATTACCCTGCCGTCCCGGATTGCTAATAACTCTCCGGATTCCAACCTGGTCCACTCTTCTCCGCTTAGAGGAACACTCGCAACCAGGCTTACCTGCTGGACTTTATTGCCGGATTTTTGTAGTTCAGTTTTAGAAACGGCCAGAGATTTTTCGGACTGACAGAAACGGCAAAGCTTAAAAAGTCCAGGTGGAGCAATTTTACCATCTGCCTGTATTCTCTCATGGCCATGAACAAATAAAACATCTCCGAAGGCATAAATAAATTTGGTAGGACCATAACTCCGGATTTTTTTAGCAAACTTCGAAATCACATCCATTCGTTTGTCAAGATCTGGTACAGTACCTTTTTGCCAGAGTGGTGCTAAGGTGTGCAGTAGGTATGAG
>JAPKDT010000361.1 GCA_028822475.1 SAR324 cluster bacterium | reverse complement strand
CCAAAAGCTTTACCCTCAAATTCCGCAAAAATATCGTTGTAGGTTTTTCCCAATACATTGGCCAATACATTCAGTCTCCCGCGATGCGCCATACCGATGACAAATTCCTCAACCCCAAGTTCTGCTCCATATTCTACAACTGTGTCCAAGGCCGGAATTATAGATTCTCCACCTTCCAACGAAAATCTTTTCTGAGCGACAAATTTTGTATGCAGAAAACTCTCAAAAGCCACTGCTTCATTTGTTTTACGTAAAAGTTCAATTTTCTCTTCATAAGAAAAATTTGGAGTATTGCGACAGGATTCCATTTTTTTCTCCAGCCAGTCGATAATCTCCACCGTCCGTACAAATTTATACTCAACTCCGATTGAACCGCAGTAAGTTTGTTCCAACAACTGATAGATTTCTCTTAAAGTAGCCGTGCCGAGACCAATTCTGGAGCCTGCGTGAAATTCAGTATCCATATCCGCTTCGCTCAAACCAAAGTTCTCCAAATCAATTGGTCCGTCATGTTTTCGACGCGGACGTACAGGATTGGTTTTTGCGAACATGTGCCCGCGCGATCGATAAGCACCGATCAGGTTACTGACCGCGAGTTCTTTTTGGAATTGTTCCGGTACGAAATCTACTGGGGGACTTTCTGTAGGGGTTTTTGAGGCAGTCTGTGGATAATCTGTCTTTGAAAATTCGAAACCTTCAAAAAAATTACGCCACTCAGGATCAACAGATTGAGGGTCTTGCTGATATTGTTGATAAAGACCTTCAAATGCGCCGATATCAGCGTTGTTTAAATACGAAAGTGGGTTCATGTTAACTGTCAGTAAATTACAAAAAAAAATTACAGCAGACAAAAATTCAAAGATGGAAACTTATTATATAGCAAATCCTGAGAAGAATGAAGTTAGTTTTAGGGAAATATTTAGAGAGGAGGGAGATCAGAAGCAACCCGTCAGCTAAATCAACTTTACGGAAATGAAAGAATTCCAGCTGCTATTCAACTACGGGGGAGCTTTGCTTGAATTGACAAAAGGCAGCGTAACTTCAGTGTGAAACTTTATCTGCAAAATACCGGGATTCGTCATTTACTTTTCTGGCTTTTTGTCACCATCAGACAGAAAAGTGAAGGATCCTTCATGATCATTGCATCTCGTGAGCAAGTTTTCAGTTAGTGCGAAATTATGAATTCCAGGAGAAAATCTGTGATTCTTATTTTCTACTCATCTTCTTTTTACGACCTGCTTTAGGAGCTGAAAAACTTTTGCTGCCGCTTTTTCCTTTACTGCTTTCTCTTTCACGCGGACTTGAACTTCCTGACTTCTTTTCATTTTTTAACAACGAAATATTTAACTGCTTGCCTGCCACCCAAACTTTTTTCAAGTCACTGAAAACGTCTTTTGGCATACCTTCAGGCAAATCAATCACGCTATAATCATCATAAATATTGATGCGTCCAATGTGCTCACTGTCGAGTCCAGCTTCATTGGCAATCGCTCCTACAATGTTGTTTGGCTTAACTTCATCATTGTGACCGACATCAAGACGGAAACGTTCCATGCCCTCTTCCAGAGGAAGTGCCTTTTTATGTGCACTATCCTG
>JAPKDT010000360.1 GCA_028822475.1 SAR324 cluster bacterium | reverse complement strand
CCGGAAAGTTTAGATGAAGCCGCATGTCTCAAAATTATTGCTGAGGCGCCGCCGCCAAAAACTGGTAGAGGCGGTAACAAAAAATCCGCTAAAAAGAAGACTGATTAATGAAGGTTTCTGAGTTGATCGTAGAAACTCTGCCTGTCGGTCACCTGCAGTGTAATTGCACCATTTTGGGCGATCCTGTCAGCCGGAAAGCAATTGTGGTAGATCCTGGAGGTGACGCTGAGCTGCTGATTGAACGTTTACTTGAGTTAGATCTGCAGGTGGAACGTATTATTCACACACATGCGCATCTGGATCATTTTCTTGCTTCCGGAAAATTGAAAGAGGCGACCGGGGCAAAATTGGCACTGCACCGTGATGATTTGTTTCTTTGGGACATGCTGGAAGATCAGTGCCGGATGTTCGGAATTCCTTTTGAAAAACCTCCTCCACCGGATCAATGGCTGGAACATGAAGAGGAAATTGAGGTGAAAGGTGTACAGGGCAAGGCTCTTCATACGCCAGGGCACACTCCCGGTTCCATGTGTTTTTTGTTTGAAAAGCAAAAGCTGTTGATTGCGGGTGATACTCTTTTCCAGGGCTCAATTGGCCGTACAGATTTATGGGGAGGTGACTATCAGAAGATCGAGGAATCCATTCGGGAAAAACTTTACACACTTGATGAAGACATTTCTGTGATCACTGGACATGGCGAGTCAACTAGCATCGGACATGAGATGCGTAGTAATTCTTTTGTAAGGGTTTGAAGAGTCTTTTCGCTAAAAAAGGAGACAGGCAGAGGGTGGATAAACAGTATGTGGAAACATCTTAACTTCGATTATTAAATTAGTATTTTTTTTTAAAGTTCAAATTTTTCAAGCAAGAAATCGTCGTATTCATCTGCAATTACAGCGATACTGGCGATGATCCATTCCAGTTCCTCAGGATCAAGTCCCTGCACCGGTCGGATATAACTTAGGATCAGGTGCTGATTACGTATCCCAAAACTCACCCCTTTTAACTTCAGAGTTCCGTTAAGTTTAAGCACATATGCGTTAACATCCGCATTTTGTTCGGGATACTGAAAAAGATTTGCCGCAACAATCAATTCTGCATTATCTTCCATGTTTGTGAGAAAAATCTGCACCTTGACTGAGCCGCTTACAACCCACCACTCGTTTTCACTGACGAACTCTTTTTCCGCATCCCCGCATTTATGCAGAAAGTCAGTAATCATGGCACTGTACTGGTTCAAGTCTCCTCCGTCTTAAAGAAATTGAAATGAAACATGTAGGGCAAACTGTTTACTGGAAATCTTTTTTTATACATCAGTTTCAGTTTTTTCTGGAAGATAATTCAGCAATTGCGCTGCCAGTCCAGCGAAGAGGTAAGTTATAACTGAACCTGGAATAGTCGCAATGAAAATAATCCATGGAAAGAGAAAGAAGTAAAATACCTGCTCGGAAATCATATTTGATCCTTTGTTAATGTGATTAGAGACGGTTTTTTAACCGTCCATAACTCTTTGGTTTGCAAATTCAATAATACACCTTTATCATAATTTACTAATCAGAGCAAGAATTAGTCAATATAAATAAGATAAATTGGGTTAAAAAATGATC
>JAPKDT010000083.1 GCA_028822475.1 SAR324 cluster bacterium | reverse complement strand
TGACCTGAGTTTGCTTTTTGAACTGCATCCGCTGCTAAAAAGCGGAGTGCGTTTGCCATCTCTTGATGGATTGGAGAAGCGCTCATAGTTTTGATTAATTAGTGGTTTATCAAGAAAATGTATGGAGACTCATTCTGTCTCTTAAATTGAGAGGCTCTGAATGCAATAAATAGCGTGAAGGCCCAAAGATGCTTTCACCATGTGATAAGTAATCAACAGTTGAGTCAACATTAAAGGATGACTGATGATTTTAATTTTTCGCAGATGAAATTACAAACCATAATAATCAGCCAGACGCTTAAATCCCGGACGTGAATTTTCGATGGTCTCAGTAGTACAACAGAATGAAATCCTAAAATGTCCCGGACCTCCAAATCCAACTCCCGGAACCAGCAAAATGTTTTCTTGCTGTGCTCGTTTAACAAACGCTACATCATCCGGATCAGGTGATTTTGGGAAAATGTAAAAAGCCCCCTGCGGTTTGATTGCTTCAAATCCTAACTCACTGATCATGGAGAATATTTTGTCCCGTAATTTTTCATAAATCGCAATGTCAACTCTCGCATTTCCTAGTAGAGGCAGAATTTTCTGCATCATTGCTGGAGCATTCACAAATCCGAGTATCCGGTTACAAAGCACTAGAGCCTGACGTAACTCCACCCCTTCAACTGCATCAGGATGAACTGCGATGTAACCTATACGTTCACCTGCAAGTCCTAAGTCCTTTGAGTGGGAATTGACTAAAATTGAATTTGGATAACTGAGAAAAACATTGCTGTTGGTTAATCCGTCAAAAACAAGATAACGGTAAATATCATCTGAAACCAGGTAGATTGGATGACCGTACTCTTTCTCTTTACGGAGCAGTAACTGTGCTACTTCGTCTAACGTTTGCTGAGAATAAACTGCACCGGTTGGGTTATTTGGACTATTGATGATTACAATCTTTGTCTGTTCACTCAAACTTGCTTCGATCGAATCCAGGTCAGGTTGAAAATCCGCAGTAGTTTTAGCCAGTGTCAGTCGTCCGCCGTGATTTTGCACATAAGCTCCGTATTCTACAAAATACGGAGTCAAAGTCAATACTTCATCTCCTACTTCTAGTAGAGCTTTAAACACCACATTCAAACCACCTCCTGCTCCGACACACATCACTACATCCTCACTACCAAAAGGATGACCTGTTTCATCACGCATCACACCGGCAATGAACTCTCGTGTCTCTTCAAATCCTGCATTCGACATATAACGGTGCATTCCATGTTCAGGATTTTCCAGTAACAGACGCAGTTGCTCATGCACTTGCTGTGGTGGTTCGAGGATCGGATTACCGAGCGAAAAATCAAAAACATTTTCGGCCCCATGCTCTGCCTTGAGACGAGCACCTGCTTCAAACATTTGACGAATCCATGAACCTTTTTCCATGGATTCACGTATTGATTTTGAAATAGACATTATTTTTTTCCCTTTGAGTAAAGACTTCTCGTTAAAACCGGAAGACGAGATATTTTGGGATTCCTGCTAATACAGGAGTGACAGATAATGAGGGGACACTGCCAAGAGGTATGAGGTCAGGAAAATAGATTCTTGATTGTTTCAACAAATTTATCACGTATTGGATTGCTTTCGTCTTCACAGCATTCGTCGAATTCTTTCAATAATTCTTTTTGCCTTGCAGTCAGTTTGCTTGGAGTCTCCACTACAACCCGCACATGTAAATCTCCACGTCCGCCACCGCGAAGATGTGCTATACCCTGGTTTTTCAGTCGAAAAATTTTGTGAGTTTGAGTGCCGGCAGGAATTTTTAATCTGGCTTTTCCTTCTAAAGTTGGCACCTCAAGATCGGTTCCAAGAGTCGCCTGAGAAAAACTGATCGGGACCTCGCAAAAGATATCTGCGCCATCACGTTCAAAAAGAGAATGATCCTTGACACGTAAAACTATGTATAGATCACCGCTTGATCCACCATTTGCACCGTGCTCACCTTCTCCGGTGAGTTTGATCCTTGATCCAGTAGCAACTCCGGCAGGAATGTTAACTCTAATACGTTTTGTTTTAGAAACGCGGGTGCGTCCATGACAGGTTTTACACGGATTTGAAATTGTTTTTCCGCGTCCACCACAGCTACTGCAGGTTGTAGCAACACTAAAAAATCCCTGTTGAACCCTCTGCTGTCCAGTTCCTCCACAGGATCCACATATTTTTATGTCCTTTTCGGACTCTGCCCCCAGACCGCTGCAGGAATCGCAGGTTTCCATGCGTGGGACATCAATTTCTTTCGATGAGCCAAAAACCGCGTCATCAAAGGAAATCTCCATATTATATTGTAAATCTGATCCGCGTTCACCACGTCCGGTTGAACTACCACCGGAACCGCTGAAGAACTCACTGAAAATATCTCCGAAAACATCTCCAAAACCATTTCCAGCTGAACCACCCATTCCACTGCCCATACGTTCAGCGGCATGTCCGAACTGGTCATAACGTGAGCGTTTTTCCTGATCTCCGAGTGTCTCAAAAGCCTCTGAAGCTTCTTTGAATTTATCTTCTGCTTTTTTATCTCCCTGATTACGGTCCGGATGATATTTCATAGCGACCTTACGGTACGCTTTTTTGAGTTCGTCCGAAGAAGCGCTGCGGGACACTCCCAACACTTCATAATAATCGCGTTTTGCCATGAAATTCCGTCAAGGGGTTACAGGTTCAAAATTGAAGGTTTATAAGTTCGTGCCTTTTACTTTCAGTCTGAGCCTGTTTTACTTTTTTACTTCTTCAAAATCTGCATCGACGATATCTTCATCATCTTTAGCTGATTTTTCTTCGCCGTCCTGAGCATCTTCATTCCCATGTTCAGCTGATGCAGTCTGTTCCTCGGCTTGTTGACTGTATAACAATTCAGCCATTTTGTGAGAAGCCTGTGTCAATGCTTCAAGATCACTCTTGATTGCATCAAGGTCTTCTGTTTCCAAGCTCTTTTTGAGTTGTTCGCTACACGCTTCAATTTTTGTTTTATCTTCTTCAGGCAACTTGTCCCCAAGTTCACTTACCGATTTTTCGGTACTGTAAATGAGCGTTTCAGCCTGGTTTTTAACTTCTACACCCTCACGTTTTACTTTATCTTCTTCAGCAAACTGTTCTGCATCATTAACCATTTTTTCGACTTCTTCATCGGAAAGCCCACCTGAAGATTCAATTTTTATGGCCTGTTCTTTACCTGTACCTAAATCTTTGGCACTGACGTGGACAATCCCGTTTGCGTCAATATCAAATGTGACTTCAATTTGCGGTACTCCACGTGGTGCAGGAGGAATGCCGACCAACTCAAAACGACCCAGCGTTTTGCTATCAGTTGACATCTCACGTTCACCTTGGAGAACATGAATACTGACCGCAGGCTGATTGTCAGCTGCTGTAGAGAAAGTCTGGCTTTTTCGTGTAGGTATGGTTGTATTACGCTCGATTAATTTCGTCATCACACTACCGAGAGTTTCAATACCAAGCGAGAGTGGAGTAACATCAAGCAGCAGAACGTCTTTCACATCTCCTGTAAGAACACCACCCTGGATTGCCGCGCCGATGGCCACAACTTCATCCGGATTAACACCTTTGTGAGGTTCTTTGCCAAAAAATTCTTTGACCATTGCCTGCACTTTTGGCATACGTGTCATACCGCCTACTAGAATGACCTCATTGATGTCCTTTGAGGTGCAGCTTGCGTCTTTCAGTGCTTTGCGGCAAGGCTCAAGACAACCCTGGATAAGATCCTCCACCAGCGATTCAAATTTGGCACGAGTAATTTTAAGATTTAAGTGTTTTGGACCAGACGCATCTGCAGTAATAAAGGGTAAATTGACATCTGTTTCCGAACTGGCGGACAATTCATGCTTGGCTTTTTCTGCTGCTTCACGGAGACGCTGCAGTGCCATTTTATCTTCACGCAGATCTATCCCGTTTTCTTTTTTGAACTCATCTGCAAAAAAAGTAATCAGCCGATTGTCAAAGTCATCTCCACCAAGAAAAGTATCACCATTAGTTGACTTTACATCAAAAACGCCTTCACCAATTTCCAAGATAGAAATATCAAAAGTACCTCCACCTAAGTCAAAGACCGCAATTTTTTCATCATGTTTTTTATCCAGACCATAAGCCATTGCTGCGGCAGTCGGTTCGTTAATGATACGCAGAACATCAAGACCGGCTATTTTTCCAGAGTCTTTGGTGGACTGACGTTGTGCGTCACTGAAATAAGCCGGAACAGTAATTACTGCTTCTGTAACCGCCTCTCCCAAATATTCTTCTGCAGTCTGTTTCATTTTCTGCAGAATGGAAGCGGATATTTCCTGAGGAGAATAATTTTTATCATTAACTTTCACATACGCTAAATCCTGATTGCCTTTAACAATTTCATAAGACACCATTTTTTTCGTATGTTTAACTTCCGCAGATTTAATATCCTGACCCATCAAACGTTTGATGGAATAGATAGTACGTTGAGGATTTGTGACTGCTTGTCTTTTTGCAACCTGTCCAATCATACGTTCGCCATCGTCATTAAAAGCAACCATCGAAGGTGTTGTGCGTGTTCCTTCAGCGTTTTGAATAACCTTCGGTTCACCACCCTCCATGATACTGACACATGAATTCGTTGTTCCTAAATCTATACCAATAACTTTTCCCATAACTATTCTCCTTGTTCTTTCATGAATACCCCCTTGACATATATAATTGTTTACAGGGAATTTAAATTAATAAATTACTATTTTTCAGCTTTTAAGCTCAATTTTTTCCAGACACCCGGACCATTGCCGGTCGAATAATGCGGCCATGCAAGGTATATCCTCCCAAACATTCCTCAACAACCTGGTTGTCAGGAACAGAAGCTGAATCATCAACTCCTACAGCCTGGTGAATGTTCGGATCAAACTCTTCGCCAACTGTTTTAACTCTTGTAACACCAAATTTCTCAAAAACTTCATGAGTCATTTTATCGACCATCTCCAACCCGACTATAATACTTTCCACATCTGTGTTGTCACTTTTCGCATGAGAGATGGCTCGATCAATATTGTCTAGTGAGGGCAGCAGTTCTTTGATTAGATCAAGATTAAAAAATTTGAAACGGTCAGAGCTTTCACGAAGCATGCGTTTTTTATAGTTTTCAAACTCGGCATTGACTCTGAGATAGCGGTCTTCCATATTCTGCGCCCTGGTGCGTTCCTTTTCCAACAGATCTTCTTCCTCAGAGCCTGCATCAACTTCAAACTGCTCAGCTGAATCTGCTGCAATTTCAGACTTTATATCTTCCTGCAGATTTTCAAACTCGTTATCTATTTTAGGTGCGTTCGTATTCTGCTTTTTTTCTAATTCTTCTTTCTGTTTTTTAGCACTCATAAGGATCTTAATTGATAACTTCAGTCGTAAGATTGTTCGGTAATTGTTTTAGACAATATTTTAGCAGTATAGTCGACCATGGATATTATGCGTTTATAATCCATACTAGTTGGTCCGACAACACCAATTGAGCCTAACACGTTTTGATTGTTGCGATAACTGGCGGTGATGAGTGAACAGTCTTGCAATTGTTTTAAATCGTTTTCAATACCAATGAATATATGTACGCCTTTGTGCTTCATGGAATCGTCCAGAATTTTCATAATTGCGCTTTTTTGTTCAAAAGCATCAATTAACGAGCGTACCGAAGACTGTTCATGAAAATGAGAATCGAGTAAGAGATTCATCTGACCGTCTATCAGCATTTCACCCGGCTGATTTAATTCAAAAGCTTTTTTTCCTAAACGTATTGCATGAGCTAATAGATCGTGATAACGGGTACGGTCATCAACCATACTTTGATGAATTTCTTTGCGAATTTCCTGCATTGAATGATCTTTGAACTTGTCGTTTAGAAATTCTGCAACTGAGTTAAGAAATTCCTGGGTATGGCTTTCATTGGTAAAAATAATTTTGTCACGTACAACACCGGCTTTTGTGACTAAAATGACGAGGATTCTATCTTCACTAATTTTTATTAATTCGATGCGTTGAAGTCGACTGACAGAAGCCTTGGGAGTGCTTACCACACAGGCAAATTTAGTGAGTTCCGCCAGCATGCGGACTGTCTCTGCCAGGATTGCTTCTACCTGTGAGCCCTGTTCATTCGAAACTTGAGAAATTTTTTCCTTAATCTGCTCTGATATACTAGGAGGAGTAGCTAAGGAATTTACGTAAAACCTGTAAGCTTTGTCGGTAGGTACACGTCCCGCTGAGGTGTGGTTCTGAATCAGATAGCCAAGTTCTGCCAGATCAGACATAATGTTTCTGATCGTTGCGGGAGAAAGCGTGATTCCTATTGTCTTGGAAAGTGTGCGTGAACCAATCGGTTCTGCCGATTGAATGTAGTTTTCTATGATACTATGAAGAACTAACTGGGCCCGTTCATTCAAAACCAAGTTATAACGGACTCCTTTTTTCCCATTATCTATAACTTTTTTTACCAAAAGAAAGACTCCAGCAGCATTTTGTCAGAATTAGCACTCATTGAGGGTTAGTGCTAATAATTTAACTATTTCTAGCAAAATAAGTCAAGCAAAAGATAACAGCAGATAAAATTTAGGAAATATTTCCGCGGAAGTTGCATATATAAATGAAACTCATCAACCTTGAGTCTTCAACAGGGAATAGAGATGCAGCTAAAATTACATTAGAAAGGATTCCTCTTTTTACGGGAATCCAGAAACAATTCGATAATACTTCGATATTTTTTTTCAAGTTCATCCTGTTCTTTGAATGACTGATTTTTTACTAATTTTAATTTTGTATCAGAGGTTTGAAAAGTAGAAATATGACTTAGCTCCCACGAGTCCTGTTTCAGGTTTATAAAAAACATTTTTTTTGACTCAACCTCAGCTTGTCCTTCGAAGCTAAAACGCAGCACAATCTTGCCACGCTGTTCACCAGTCCAGTAGTGAATCAGACCCAACTCCGGATGTTCCAAATCACCTTCTACAGCACTGGGCCAATTTTTTTTGATTTCTTCTTCTATCTTATTCATTTTATATCTGATATTTACGTTGAAAAAAGTAATTGCTGAGCACTTTTTCGTGTTTGTTGATCAGAAAAACGGTAAACCGCCCTGTCCATCCAATAATGCAAAAATCCGCTGGCCAGGCCGATTCCTACAAAGAAAGTATACCATTCAGAGTTCTGCAGCCATACCATTAAAGCAGGCCATACTTGTTCGCTGTATCGACCGCCTACTGAAACCGCTTCGATTTCAAAAAACGGTGTCATAACAACAGAAAACGAGCAAAGGGTAATCAAAACCAGCCAGGGCTTCAAATAATTTTTTGCTGTGTCTAGTTTTAGTGGAACGCTTTTCTGCTTTTCAGCCTGTTTGATATCATTTCCTCCCATGTGTACCGCCAGACCTAACGCGGTCAGCCAGTGCTGCAGAGTCCAAAGCATCAAAAACTGGAACGGATCCAGCTGAAATGCAGCTACAGCCATCATGCCTATTCCAAATAAATATAAAATTTTTGGAAGACCGGAATCCTGCAGCCATGCATTACGAACCATGAAGAATGTACTTCCCACAACAAGCATAGTTCCTAAACGTAGTAACAATGGAATGCCCTCCAGTCTCCAATCCAGAAGAAGCATTGGTAAAATATCTTTTTCTTGTAAAAAGGACGTTCCATGCAAAAGCTCAGCAATGATAACCAGTGCTCCTCCAACTCCCCAACAAAATATACGGTCCTGCTTATTGGCGGAAACTGCGGATTTAGGATTCCAGCGATGATGATAAAGCCTGAGAATTCCATAGTGCTGAGCAGCAAAATGATGTACTCCCCAGGCGAAATCAAGCAACATCAAACCAAAAATCCTTTCACTTACTGTAAAAGCTGATAAAGATTCCGGTGTGTAAAGCACAGCTAAAACTCCTAGGCCGATCAAAAGCGGAATAATTATAAAGCGCTTCTGCTGATCTCTGCGTAGAGGTTTGTAAGCCCATGTTCCCCATGCTAAATAAAATGAACTGAAACGATGTGCAATCCAGAAAAGAAACACCCCGGCCGCATAAAACATTTCCTGCAACTGAATAGAATTTAGCATGAGCAGCAGAAACGTCAACCATATTCCTGACTGTAGCCAAAATGCATCCCACTTTGAGGAGCGGATCCAGCCCCTTGTTTGATCGTTCATTGCTTATGTTAGAAATACACCTATAAAATTAACGGACAATGAGAAGTCCTTTAAGTCATGAAAACAAGCAACACTGGAAAAAATTTTGAAAGATAAATTCAAGACTTTAAGTTGTCTTAATAATTATACAAAAGACAGCTCCAAGCAGTTCCAGATTATCATTATTTTTCTGTTGTTTCACTTATTTTAGCTCGCCAGATTAAGCCCCTAATATGTCCACACTTTAGTAACCGATTCTATTCCCGTATTTGAACCATGTTTTTAGTATCAGTAAAATATCCAAATCAATC
>JAPKDT010000359.1 GCA_028822475.1 SAR324 cluster bacterium | reverse complement strand
CAGTTCCGTAAAACATACATCATGGCAGAAAACGATACAGGACTGCTCATGATTGAACAGCAGATTCTGCATGAACGTTTACTTTATGATTGTTATTCGGAGGCACTGCAAAAAAAAGAGGTTCCGGTACAAACTTTTCAGGCACCACTTTTAATTGAACTTTCACCGCAGGAATCCATTTTGCTGGAACAATCTCTGGAGCATTTGGAGCTTTCAGGATTTGCCATCAGTCCTTTCGGAGGAAGTACCTTTGCTGTGAATACGATTCCGGATATTTTGAGCGCGGATCAATTGGAAAAAGTGATTCGGGAAATCATCGATCGGCTGGCACTTTTTGGTAAACGCGCTCAAGGTGACGAAATTATTCGTGATATTTGCGAAGTTGTATCAGCGCATGCAGCTCTGCCTGCAGAGCAGGAACTAAGTCTGACTGAAATGAAAATTTTGCTGGCTCAGTGGGAAGAAATGGGCAGCCCAATGTCCTCCCGGAAAGATGTTCCGATACTGGTGGAGTTCTCCATGCAGGAACTGGAAAGAAGGCTGAAGCGCTGAAGAAATCCCGCGTTTTTATATTCAAATGCTTGAACCGTAAAATTAAGCTGCTGCAGTCTGGGGTTGAACGTATTAATGAATTGACTTGATCGTGTCGTGCTTTTGAGTGTTAGAATAACCGGGGGGATTTTGTTAAATCCAATATTTAAAAAAATAAAATGTCAACAAAAGAACAGCACCACAAACTAATAATTTTAGGTTCCGGTCCTGCCGGACTGACTGCAGCAATCTATGCTGCAAGAGCAATCTTAAAACCTGTAGTCGTCTCAGGACGTGAGGCAGGAGGCCAATTAATGATCACCTCGGATGTAGAGAATTATCCGGGTTTTCCCGAAGGCATCAAAGGTCCAGAAATGATGGCTCTCCTCAAAGCACAGGCCGCACGTTTCGGTACAGAATTTTTCAGCGGCGATGTGATCGATGTTGATTTTTCGCAGCGTCCTTTTAAACTTACGCTGGAAAATAAAGACACTCTCAGCTGCGATTCTTTGATTATTTCAACGGGTGCTTCTGCACGTTGGCTGGGAATGGATTCCGAAAAAGAGTACAGTGGAAGGGGAGTTTCCGCCTGCGCGACCTGTGACGGTTTTTTCTTCCGTGATCAGGATGTTGCTGTTGTCGGCGGAGGAGATACTGCTTTGGAAGAAGCACTATATTTGGCAAATATCTGTAAAAGTGTCACACTGATTCATCGACGTGATGAATTCCGGGGCAGCAAAATAATGCAGAAACGTGCCGTTGATCATGAGAAAATTTCAATTTTTTGGAATACTGTAATCGATGAAGTGGTTGGAAATCCAGTGGCCGGAATGACATCACTCAAAGTCAAAAATGTGAAAACCGAAAAAGTTACAGAACATCCGATCACAGGATTGTTCATTGCTATAGGTCACTTACCAAACACAAAATTGTTCAAAGATAAATTGGATTTGAACGAAAACGGTTATGTGAAAGTAACTCCTGGCACGACTTATACCTCTGTCGAAGGCGTTTTTGCTTCAGGAGATGTGCAGGATCATGTTTACCGTCAAGCCGTGACCGCAGCCGGTACAGGATGCATGGCGGCTATTGACGCAGAACGCTGGCTGGC
>JAPKDT010000082.1 GCA_028822475.1 SAR324 cluster bacterium | reverse complement strand
TAAGTTTGCCTTTATTGATTAATTTAGAAATTTGCTCTGCAACTTGTTAAAAACGTCGTTGTGAACGGATTACTTTAAGGAGCATTTATTCTTTATCGTAGTTTTTTTATGGTTGGGTTGGAAATATTAATTTATAGTGATAGTCTTCAAAAGGCGGTAGTTAAAAGAGCTAAGATTAGCTAGGATCCTCTATTGTATACGCCTAATGGTCAAGTGTTTTAGTTAATTTTTGGTAAAATTGTTAATTGGTCAGACTATTTAACCACTTGATTGAATACGGGAATTGAGTTATTCTTTACTCAACTAGTGTAACATATAAAATTATGCCAGTTTTCGGTAGGAATCTGTTTGACAGATATTTTCAGAAGAATGTAATACAATTGAAAAATGGGAAAATATTGAAGGGAGAAAAATGTCATTTGAATCAAATATCCGCGGAGAATGCGTTAGGATTATCGGGAAAGAGTGGGTCAAGGATGATCCGGTAACCCTCTACACTTACCGTTGTGATGGACTGACGCTTTACACGGCTCCACCGATGGGTGTTCTTTTCCCGGGAACTGTTGAGGAACTGGCCTCTGTTGTCAAATTACTCCATCAGCACAAAATCAGTTTTATCGCACGAGGTGCCGGAACAGGTCTTTCCGGCGGAGCAATTCCTCAGGACGGAAGCGTCATTATTGAAATGGCACGTTTCAAGGAAGTACATGAAGTTGACTTGATTAACCGTACAATCACTGTCGGACCAGGTGTGATTAATTTACGTATTACAGAGCATGTCAATGCAGAAGGTTATCATTATGCTCCTGATCCCTCCTCTCAAAAAGCCTGCACAATAGGCGGGAATGTCGCCGAAAACTCAGGTGGTCCTCATACTTTAAAATACGGCGTGACCGTCAATCATGTTCTTGGTTTAGAAATGGTTTTAGCTGACGGAGAACTCGTCACACTTGGGGCTAATCATTTCGGACTGCCAGGGCCGGATTTGTTGGGTTTAGTGACTGGTTCTGAAGGTACATTTGGAATTATCACCAAAATAATTTGCCGGCTGACGGCTAATCCTGAAAAAGCGGTAACGCTGCTGGGAATCTATAAATCAGTTCGTGACGCTTGTGAATCTGTTTCAAGTATCATTGGTCACGGTATTATTCCTGCGGCCATGGAAATGCTGGATAAAATAATGATCTCTGCCGTTGAAAAAGCGCTCAAGCCGGGTTTCCCGCTGGATGCTGAAGCTGTGTTGATTGTTGAACTGGACGGATTGTCAGACGGTCTTGAAAAGGAAGCGCAGGTTGTTGAAAAATTACTCAAAGAGACCGGAGCAACCACTGTCAACCGCGCCAGTGATGAAGTTGAACGAGCTAAAATCTGGCGTGCTCGCAAAGAAGCGTTTGGCGCAATCGGTCAAATTTCACCAAGTTATTATGTCCAGGACGGCGTAATCCCACGCAGTAAACTTCCGGAAGTGCTGGATGAAATTGCCGCAATCGGTAAAAAACACGGTTTGACTGTGGCCAATGTTTTTCATGCAGGTGATGGGAATTTGCATCCGCTTATTCTCTATGATTATGAAAAACCGCAAGAGGTTGAAAAAGCACATGCGATTGGCGAAGAAATATTATCATCATGCATCAGACACGGCGGTACTCTTTCAGGAGAACACGGAATTGGTATTGAAAAAGCGGAATGGATGAGCGAACTATATTCGGCAAATTCACTCGATAATATGCAAAATGTGCGTGCATTATTCAATCCGGAAAATTTACTCAATCCAGGCAAGATTTTTCCGCAGCCAGGACGTTGCGCAGAATCAAAAAGTGGGACTCCTCCTCAACAGATTTTGGCACTCGATAAGCCCAAGATGGTTGCCTCAAAATCAGGAATTGCAGTATGAGTACTTTTGAAGCAGGCTCACTTGAGGAAATTCAAAATTGGGTTTCAAACCGCATTGAGACAAAGCAGGCATTCCGGATTTGCGGAAATGGTACCCGTTTTGTGAGCGCAAATTCTGGAAAATCCACTGCAAATTCCAGCGACCTCCTTTTGTTGAAGAAACTTAATACAACACGTTTTTTTGATCCGGAGGACATGGTCGTTGGTGTGGAATCAGGTATGAGTATCAGAACACTCCAGGAATTGCTGGGAGAACGTAGTATGCTACTGCCTGTAAATCCGTGGTTCCCAGATTCCTCTGTTGGCTCGGTAGTGGCCTGCAATGATTTTGGACCGAACCGTATGAATATGGGCGGATTACGTGACTGCATTATTGGTATCGAATACATAAACGGTAAAGGCGAAATAGTTCATGCCGGCGGAAAGGTTGTAAAAAACGTTTCCGGATACGACCTGACACGGATGATGCTCGGAAGCCAGGGCGGTTTGGGAATCATCACCGCGGTCAACTTTAAGGTAATGCCTAAACCTGTCGAAGCTCACGGAATGTTTGGGGTTTTTAACTCAGCATCGTGGTTGCTTCAAGTAGCAGAACTTCACAAACGCAGAATCCCGCTGGACTGGATTCAGGCAGTTTCGACAGTAGGTTCAAACTGGATTTTAGGCTTAGGATATTCCGGAAACGAGCCAAACCGAAATCGCATTGAAAGTGAAATAATCGGTGTTTTTGGGGATAATCTGACTGTACTTGCTGACGGGGAATCATTTTCTGGACAAAAATTCACACCCGGAGAAAACAGGTTTGAGGGTTTTTTATCGGTGATACGTGATGTCTGGGAAATGCCGGAATGGCATTTCCATGTTTTCATGACTGCTGCTACAGAAAATATTCTCAACTTCCCTTTTGAACTGTTCCGCAAAGAAAATTTCAAAATTATCATTCATCCGATCGGCGGTGACATTCATTTTATGCATGAAAGCAGCGACAGGAAAGAACAGATTCAGTATCTTGAAAAAATAAAATCTGCTCTCGTTCATCCTGACAGCAAACTACGTTGGGTCAGTACTAATCCTGAAAGTTCACTTGAGGATTTGGGAAAATTCGGCGTCGCAAGTGGTTATTCATTGACTCAAAGGCTTAAACGTCATTTGGATCCGTCAGGAGTTTTTTCCTCCAGCTATTACGATTTGGAGTTGGATGCATGAGTCTTAATTTTTCGCAAAAAACTGTGCTATCGACTAAAGAACTTTTCCGTCAGGCTGATTTTGACAATATACTCAAATGTGTTCATTGTGGACTCTGCCTTGACAACTGTCCCACATACAGGGAACTGGGTGATGAAAAAGACTCCCCACGGGGACGTCTCTATTTAATGCGGGGACTTTGGGAGGGAGAACTCGAACTAGAATCAGCAGTGATTGATCCACTTAACCGCTGTTTGGATTGCCGTGCCTGTGAAAGTGCATGTCCCTCTGGTGTACCTTACGGAGAACTGTTGGAAAAAACACGTGGCATCATTTTAGAAAATACTCAGCAAAGTTTAAAAGAGCGACTCTTACGTTTTTTATTGTTGAAAAGACTATTTCGTTCCACTAATCTGCTGATTACTGCAAGTTGGATTTTGAAAATATATGCTGCCAGCGGATTGCCAAAACTGATCACTAATACTTTTTTGGCTAAAATTCTGCCTCAAACATTTGTATTTCAACAGCATTTGTTGCCAGAATGTTCAGGAGTATCATTTAAACGCAAACATGCCGACGAAATTATACCTCCTTTACCTACGGGAGAAAAACATAAAAATACTGTTCAAATTTGTAAAAAAAGGTTAAGAGTTGGAATGTTTTCTGGCTGTATAATGGATGTTTCTGAGTCAGTTATCCATGAATCTACGCTGACTATACTGCGTCATATCGGCTGTGAAGTTGTGGTTCCAGGCAATCAAAGCTGTTGCGGGGCACTGCACGTTCACAGTGGAGACAGGACAACCGCACGTGAATTTGCGCTAAAGAACATTGCCGCGTTTGAAAATCGTCATTTGGACGCGATCATCACCAATGCCGCAGGCTGTGGTGCTCAACTGCAGGAATATCACTATCTTTTTACCGGGGCAACTACTGAAACTCAAAAAGAAGGAAGGTCGGCTACAGATTGGAAAAACTTTGAAAACAAAGTCATCGACATTCTTGAATTTCTTTCTGCTTATCCTGAATTGTTAGCAAGTCTTCCTTGGTGTAAAGATGAAGATACTGTCCTTTATGATGCACCTTGCCATTTGATGCATGCCCAAAAAGTTGACGAAAATCCGCGAAAACTATTAAACAGTTTACCTGGCGTAAAACTGGTAGCACTAACAGAATCAAATTGGTGTTGTGGTTCGGCGGGTATATACAACCTCGTTCAACCTGAACTTTCTGCAGCGGTTCTGAATCGTAAAACTGAGTCGATACGTCAGACGTTGGTCGAATACCCCAAAGCGAGTACCATTGTTACGGCTAACCCAGGCTGTCTTTATCAAATTCGTGCTGGAATACGAAGTAATAAAATTGATCTCCGCATCCTCCACCCTGTTGTTTATCTGGCGGAACGTTTGAGGCTTAATCGTAGCTGAATAATTCAAGGTTTTCTTTTTGAAATCCTAAAAAACAAAGAGTTTTATAAACTTCAGGTTCCGCTTAACATACCTGAAAATTCATTTCGGTATAATCCTGTGTTTTCGGAAGGAATTTAGCAAAACTCTTTCATGAATTACTCGCCATCCCAACGATAATATTCAAGATCAGTTCTGCCCGACTGATCAAATTTTACACCTTCCGCTTCCAGCAGTTTTTGTTGAAGTAATTCAGCAGAACCACTTGATCTTAGACTAATACCACCCTTATAATTGATCACTCTCTGCCAGGGTATATCAGAGTCCAAAGGAATTGAAGACGCAGCATAACCCACCATACGGGCAGTACAGTTGCCGACAATTTCGGCAATTTGACCGTAAGTCGCCACTTTCCCGGAAGGAATTAAACGGATAATGTCGTGAATTTGCTGATAGAGAGTGGGATTCACAAAGTATTAACTGCCAGATTTAGCTAAATCTCTGGATTTTATATGTGGAATAGAATTCTCTGCTATAGAAGCTTTCAACTTGTTTTGAACAAGTTGAAGATGTTCCTGTGATTTTAACGATTGAGAGGATGATGTTTTTTCAGCATATGATGGGATATCAATGAAACTAAAGTCTTTTTCGAAAAAAGTCATCCATTCATAATCTTCTGTTAGACTTCTCAAGCGTAGCACATGATTTTCGTAAATAGAGATAATGAAATCATCTTCCAGCATAGGCATTGGATGAGAAACGACCTGAAATTCTTCTGTGCAGTTTCCAATTGCATTTCCTAAAAAAAGAAAATCGTCGGGAGAGTTACCGAAAAGCGCGGCTTTGATTTGTCCAGATTTACCAACTATTCCTAAACGTTTGAAGGAACTGTTAAGGCTGATATCCCGTAATTTCACCATTACATCTTTGGTTACAACGGTCTCTATCAGCGGACCTTCTTCAGGAGGATTCCAGCGTGAAGCAAAATTAAAGGAACTGATTGCAGGTTTCAGGTCAAGAGTTTGTTCTTTGCTTGTACTGAGATTTTTTACATGAAGCCGATTTGAAATCACCTGAAATTCTAAATTTGCGGGATTTTTGTTTTTCAGTAATTTAAAGAAATTTGCTTCAAGCGGAATTGACCAGACAGGTTCATTTTCCGGAAATTGCGTTGTCAGATTAGCGGCAACGTTTCCGGATTTTAAAAATACGTTTTTGGCCGTACCTTCCATGACCAAGTGTAGTGCATCATCACGGTAAATCAGCAGCATCCTGCCGTTGAACCCTTTTTCTAGATCTACCAGAATCTTATGCAGATTTGTTGACATGATAAAGGTCCCGTCATCCTTAATTTTCAGAAAAGGAGTCAAGGTTTCAACGTAAGTTCCACTTTTTTGCTGAAAGTGACCGGCCATTTTCTTTTCATTCCAGAAAGTCAAAAGTTCTGCAGGATCTAATTTACGTACATCACCAGGATATTTGTTTCTTGCAGTCTGCCAGGAGGAGGTCTTTTTTTCCTTCACTAAATCTGAAACAGTTTTTCCGTTATGATCAGTCTGCTGTGTGCGCTTGGAGTGATTGATCAACAATACAGATACATCCTCAAAAGGAAAAATACCTACTGATTCTATACAAACGAACGGTTTGAACTCTTTTGTTTTTTCATTCATTTGCTTGACCTTCCCTGAAATCTGGAGTTGCTACCTGTGTTTGAAGAATCACTCTTGCGGAAAAATAGCAAGAAATTTGGAGCGAGAAACGGGATACTAACCCGTGTATATATTATTCTCATTAATTTTCTTTGATTCTCATCTCTACGCTTAACAATTGATATACTTGTTTATAATATATACTCTTTACTATATATTTATAACCAGTTCTATCAAATATATAAAAACTGGTGGGGGATACAGTCGGGGACTTTTAATTCCCTGATCTCTAGATTGAATTACATGCAACAATTAAGCTAATTTTAACACAACATTCATACTAATCAAATTATCGTACTAAAAGTGCCAAAACAGCACAGTCACAATACACGTCACAGCTGAGTTAATTTGTTAAGCTTAGCAATGGAGAGCAAACATTTTTCATTCGATAGAGGATTGACTGAAATCTGGTTACTAGAAGTGCCCATCAAGATAAGACTTATATTGATAAGTAATAATTTGCCGATTAGAAACTAGAAATAAAAAATAATTTAATTTAAAATAAGATATTATTAAAAATAATTTTGATTAAGAGGTCGCTCATATTGGTTAATCTTGCAGAGCAAAGAGTTAAAATATGATTTCTGTTTGCATTCTTGGTGCAGGACCTGCTGGTATGTCATGTGCCCTATGGTGCAGACGCTTGGGGATGGAACCTCAACTATATGATATCGCATCAGAAGTGGGCGGCACACTTATCGGCAATAAACGTCCAAACAATTGGATCTTAGGTAATAGTCAGCTAACTAGCCATGATATTGCAAAGACTTATCGAAATAATATTGATGCTGAGAAAATTTCGGTGGAAACTGCAATTAAACTCAATTTCATCAAGATAGAACCTTCTGAAGGGATTTCCATTTATTATTCTAACTCAGATGGAGATGAGCATATAAGAAACTACAGTGCATTAGTTATTGCATCTGGAATAAGAGCCAGGGGTCAAGAGATGTTCAGTTTCTTGAAAAATCGTTGTTTCAAAGGCGCAATCAATGCAGATCCACTCGGTCATTTCAAGGGGTTGCAAGACTTGAAAAACCAAAAAGTTCTTGTGGTTGGTGGTGGTGATAACGCATTCTTTACAGCAAATGACCTCGCAGGTGCAGGAGTGAAGGTTAAACTTCTCTCAAGGAGTACTCCGATTGCACAAAAATCTATTCAAATAAAGGTCAAAAACCATGAACTGCATGGTCGTCTTGAACGAGTTATTGGAAATTTGAACACCATTGATGAAGATAAGCATGGTTTTATTGTTACTGTTAACTCAGAATCACCAAGAGAGATGAGGGAAATTAAGCGTATTGAACTCCGTATCGGCTTTACTCCTCGACTCGAATTATTGGAGACAGTTTCGTGTGATCAAGTAATCCAGAGAGATGATGAAGGGTATCCCGTTTTGGACGGATGGGGAAGGAGTACGATTCATGGGGTATACTTCGCGGGAGACATTGTGCGTATGGGGCCTCCTGCAGTGGTGACAGCGCTGGCAAGTGGAGCATCATCTGCGAGAGCAATTGCTGATGACTTTAGAGAAAGTAACTTATGGAGTTTGTAATCTGGATTATTGACAGCACCTTTACTGGAGAGTTAAGTGCCAGGTATGGGGTCGCTAAATGGCTGTCCAAAAAGATTCCTGTGAAAATACACATTATTTCTCAGGAATCGCTATTTAAAATGTTAGGAGATAGGAGAGAAACTCTGAAGATGCCTAAACCAGATTTGCTCCTGAGCGGAACTGGTGAGAATCTAATTTCTCCAGTACTTGAGCTCGCAGAATATTTTGAAGAAACACTGAATGTTTTCCTGGCGTCTATCGTTCCAGAACCTCTAGATCCTTTACTACACTTATTTGATATTATCGCTGCTCCTCATCATGCGGATTTTAAAGGGGAGAATGTTATTACCTTACTGGGTGTGCCACATGAAATTAATCAGGACACGCTCAAAGCGTCACGATTACGTTGGGAGTCATACTACATTAAATCCTCCAAACCCTTGATTGGAGTTGTTCTTGGAGGTAACACAAGGTATTGCAATGGATTCACTGAAATATATGCTACTCGGCTAGCTGAAAAAATTTATGATGCGGGAGAAACGATGAACGCCTCATATGTACTTACAAATAGTCGCAGGACTCCTAAAAAATCGCTGGAAGCCATGCGCAGGATCCTAAAAGATCGTGAATTCGCCTTTCACGATTGGCAGGATCCTGGAAGAGATGCCTATCTAGGGATGCTCGCTGTCGCCGATCTTATGGTGGTTACAGGTGATTCCCTTTCCATGGTAACCGAGGCAGCTGTCACAGGACAACCTCTGTATGTGACTACCGATGCTGAAGCCATGGAGTCGTGCCACCTTGATTCGCTAAGCCGTTTTATTAAACAGGGGTACGCCCACCCATTTGAACAGTTCGGACTTCACACAAACAAATGCAAACCGCTCGATACTACGGAAGTAATCGGTCAGAAAATTCTTGATCGTTTTAAAAATGTTG
>JAPKDT010000081.1 GCA_028822475.1 SAR324 cluster bacterium | reverse complement strand
AAAAATTTGTTGTCCGGCGGTGGAAAGTGGAAATATACAGGAAATACCATTCTGATGAAACAGCCAGTGCATTCATTTATCCAGAGGCATTATTGGAAAGATTGGGATCTGCTTGACTGGTGGCAAATTCCTGAGAAAATTCGTGAAGAAACACGACATACTCTCGGTGCTCTTGATGCACTGTTGAGTTATGTGAAAGCAGTAAAACCTGAAGATACACGTTTCACAGACAAAGTTGTGATGGCCGGAGGAAGTGTTGGTGCTGCATTTCCAGTTATTCTTACCAGTTTTGCCCCAGAAAAAGTTGACGGTTTGATGGTCATCTATGGTTTTACAAATTTTCAACACGTCATTCAGCCTCTCTTGTTCAGTCAGAGTCTGACACATTACAATTTAGCTGACAGTTCAACTGATTTCAGTGCAATAGTTAAAATCAGAGGTATCCGTCTGCTTTCTGAGTTCTTCTCATTTTTACTCGGAAATATGCTGAAATATGGAGAAATGGAGTCATATTTACCGAATATATACGAGACACCTATCCATTTTATCAATGGAACAAAAGATCCTTTAGTTCCTACTGAAGCCTATCTTCCTCTCTGGGAAAATTCGCCTGAACCAAAAAGTGAAACATGGTTAGAAGGAGGTCACTTTAATCCTGGTAATCAGGCAGATATGTTGCGTACTGGTAAGTTGATGTATGAGTGGGCCGATGCAAAGGGCCTGCGTTCCTGCAATGTTGTAGAACAATAATGGCATAATCATCTCACGGTTTTGCTCCCGATCTAAATCATATCCATCAAATTTTAAGTAATCATTTCTAAAACAGCTTTTGTTGCTGAACAATTAATTACTGTAAAACCTGCTCTATGAAGCCTTCCTGTTCATATCCCTTGTTGTTTTAACTTAATATCTATAGAATTTACAAGAAGGAAAAGTCTTGGAGATGTATTGAGACTGACTCTTTTGAAAAAATAAAGAGTGACTTAATTTTGAGAAGCAGATGAAGCAAAGAACAGGAATCAAGGTCACTCTCAAAGCAGCTGTCACAGTTGATGGGAAAATAGCGACAGGATCCAGACACTCTAAATGGATAACCGGTGACGCAGCAAGGCTTAAAGCGCATCAGTTAAGACACGAGAATGATGCTATTTTAGTAGGCATCAACACAGTACTGACAGACGATCCGGAATTGACTGTGCGCGGCATTGAAGAAGGCCGATCACCTGTCAGGATTGTTCTAGACTCAAAAGCACGTATTCCGGAACAAAGCAGGCTGTTTCAAAATGATGGTGTCCCTGTTATAATTATTACAGGAAATCAGGCACCTTCACGTATCTGGCCGGAACTGGCTGAACTAAAGATTATTGAAGCACCTGAGGAAACTCCTGATATTTTGTGGGTACTGTCTGAATTAAAAAAACTCGGACTGAAGAGTTTGTTGGTGGAAGGAGGAAGTCTGATCCACGCGAGCTTTCTTAAAAGCAATTGTGTTGATCAACTTGCATTATTTATGGCGCCAAAAATAATCGGAGGACAGGACTCTTTGTCATGGTGCGGAGATTTGAATGTAGAGAATGTGAATGATGCTTGCCAACTGGACATTTGCTCGATTACGCCTCTAGGAGAGGACTGGTTTATTTCAGCAAAATTAAAATAATTGCTAGTCACATATCTTTTTTTGTTAACTTAACTAAAATTGAAGCTAGCATTGGAAAAAAATTTTAATAGCATTATTTTGAATAAACTGGTGATTCTTGTTTAGACTATGCTTCTAATATTATTATAATTTATCACTGATCTCGAAATAATCATGCACCTAACAGCATTTGATTTTTTCATTTCTGGCTTGTTGATTTAACTGCAGGCTAGATTTAAGACTTTTAAAGAAAGTTTAAATATACATTAATATTTTAAAGAACTTATGCTAATAATTAAATAATGGCAGAAATAGACAAAATATTTAATTCCATTGAGGAGGCGATAAAAGCCATTGCCAACGGGGAGTTAATAGTAGTGGTAGACGATGAAGACCGTGAAAATGAGGGTGACCTCATTTGCGCGGCTGAAGCTGCAACTGCTGAAAAAGTCAATTTCATGGCGAAATTCGGTAGGGGACTGATCTGTCTTCCACTTGAGGCTGAAACTGTTAACAGGCTTAATCTGCCTTTAATGGTGAGTAACAACAATACAAAAATGGGCACCAATTTTACTGTCAGCATTGAGGCTTCTGTAGGAGTAACAACAGGTATTTCCGCCGCAGATCGCGCCTGTACAATTGCAGCTGCAATTAATCCGAATTCTGGAATTGAAGATATCCGCAGTCCAGGACATGTCTTCCCTTTACTGGCGAGTCAGGGCGGAGTATTGCGTAGGGCCGGTCATACTGAAGCTGCTGTTGATCTGGCAAAATTGGCTAAGATGCTGCCAGGTGGTGTGATTTGTGAGATTATGAATGAGGACGGTACTATGGCCCGTGTTCCCGATTTGCTAAAGTTTGCCAAGCACCACAAATTATTGATCATTACAATTAAAGACCTTATTGAATACAGGAAACGTAACGAAACTTTGGTTATCAAAAAAGCAGAAGCAATGCTACCTTCTCAATTTGGTGATTTTAAAGTAATCGGTTTTCAAAGTGTTTTGGATGACAGCGACTATGTCGCATTAGTAAAAGGAGAATGGGAAGAGGATGAGCCTATTCTGGTACGTGTACACTCAGAATGTCTGACAGGTGACGTTTTCGGTTCCTACCGTTGTGACTGTGGACCGCAACTCCACGCAGCCATGGAAATGGTGCAGGCAGAAGGTAAAGGTGTAATCCTTTATTTACCTCAGGAAGGTCGCGGGATTGGATTGATCAACAAACTTCGTGCTTATAAACTTCAGGAAGAAGGTGCCGATACTGTCGAAGCAAATCACAAGCTGGGTTTTAAAGCAGATTTGCGAGATTACGGAATGGGTGCGCAAATGCTGTTTATGCTTGGTGTACGGAGAATGCGCTTGATGACCAATAATCCACGCAAAATAGTAGGAGTTCAGGGCCACGGTCTTGAAGTTGTAGAAAGGATTCCACTTGAAATTCAGAGTAATCCTGGAAATAAAAAGTACATGCAGACAAAAAAACATAAACTGGGGCACATTCTTAATATTTAAAATTGTCTGCAGTCACATTTAATTCTGTTGTAACGTACTTGATCCACACTAAGTACGTAATCCTAAATAGATATTTATGCACGATTCGTGAATGTGAGTTGAATGTCAACAATAATATTTTGTTGATAGTTTTTTTGAATATTTTGTAGAATAATTATTTTTTTATATCTTTAAAAGCATTTTAATTAATTAAAACGACTATGACTGTATCGCAAACAGAGTTAATAAAGGCGCTTAAAAAACCTGCAGCCTATCACAACTCTCCGAAGACAATTAAGTTGATTGAGACTTCAACTTCATTATTGTTTAAAGCTGATGACCAGCTTTATAAAATTAAAAAGTTGGGTAATGAATATGCGACTTTAGCCGTTAAAGAAGTTTTTTGTCGCGAAGAATGCAGTCTCAGCCAGCGCTTTAATCCAAACTGGCCTTTAGAAGTAATGCCTGTCATGGAAAATAATGGTGAGCTAAAAATCGGAGGTACTCAAGGTGAAATAATTGAGTATGCTTTAAAAATGGAGGTACTTCCCGATCAATGGTCAATCTCCCAGCTTTTGGCGAAAGACAAGCTTACAGTAAAACATATTTCGGGCATTGCCACAAGAATTGCAAAAATTCATGCGGAATCACCGGCAAAAGACAGAGCCGCGGAGTCAGGTAAACCTGAACCTTTTCGTGCACTCTGCGATGACATGCTCTTTCAAATGAAACGTTATTTTGAAGCATCTTTAACTCAGCCGATATTGGATATGATCCGGCATCCTCTTGAAAAATTCATCGATGACAATAAACGACTTTTCAATAAGCGTCAGAAAAAAGGGAGAATTGTCCTGGGTCACGGCGCTTTTTTGCCGGAACACATTTTTGTTCATGGAGATCAGCAATACTTTATCAGTCCACAGGAAGTTCAAAAGAAGTTAGCGGTTCTAGACGTAGCAAATGATGTATCGTCTTTAACAGTTGAGCTTGCACGTATGGGTAAGACTGAACTGTTTGACACATTTCTAGAGCAATATCTTGAAATTTCACATGATCAGGATTTACTCAAAATGCTGCCTCTTTATCAAACTTATTGTGCACTAAAACAAGGTGTCAAAACTTGCGAACTGAAAGTCGCCCAAAAGAATGAAGAACTGGGTACTTTAGCAATGGATTATTTCAATCTTGCCGTCCGCTTCTCACGAGAAATCCCAAGAGTATAACGACAGTTGACGTTTTCACTCGTCCTGAAACGCCCAACTAATTTTATTAGACCATCCAGCAACAACTTATCAAGACTATGAAAGAAGTGTCCAACAGACTCGGATTTCCGCAGATGGAAGAAGAAATTCTTGATTTCTGGCGCAAAGAAAATATTTTTCAAAAATCCATTGATCAACGTCCGGAAGACAAAGCTTTCAGTTTTTATGACGGACCGCCGTTTGCGACAGGACTTCCGCATTATGGACACCTGTTGGCCGGAACGATCAAAGATGTTATTCCACGTTACAAAACAATGCGTGGTTTCAGAGTTGAACGACGCTTCGGCTGGGACACACACGGCCTGCCTGTGGAATATGAAGTTGAGCAGGCTCTTAAACTAAATGGACGACACGAAATCGAAACATTTGGTGAAGGCAATTTTAATGAGGAATGCCGTGCTATTGTTTTACGTTACACACGAGAATGGCGGGAAACGGTGGAACGTATGGCTCGCTGGGTTGATTTCGATAATGATTACAAAACCATGGATATTGATTTCATGGAATCAGTCTGGTGGGTTTTTAAACGACTTTGGGATAAGGGACTTATATACGAAGGAGTGAAGGTTGTTCCCTACTCATGGAGAGTCTCAACCCCACTTTCAAACTTTGAGGCAAACCTGAATTACAAAGATATTCAGGACCCTTCCGTCACTTTGCGTTTTAAAATCAAAGGCGAAGAAAACTTGTATTTTCTTGCATGGACAACCACCCCGTGGACCTTGCCTTCAAACATGGGACTTTGCGCTGGTCCGAAACTCAGCTATTGTAAAATAAGAGACAAAAAAAGTGGTGATGCATATATTTTGACCAAATCACGTATCAGCACATATTTCGAGGAAGGTAGTTATGAAATCCTGACTGAAATGCAAGGCAAGGAACTACAGGGAATGACTTATGAACCGCTCTTTGATTTTGCCAAAAGCCTGGTTGAAACGACCAACACTTGGGCTCTCCAGTTGGATGATTATGTCAAAGATGACAGCGGAACAGGTATTGTGCATTTGGCCTGTTTTGGTGAGGATGATGTGCGCATATTTCAACGTGAAAATATCCCGATTTTTGATCCGGTTGATGAAGAAGGTAATTTCATGGATTACATGGGATTTATCGCAGGTATGAATATCAAGGATGCAGACAAAATAATTATCCAGCGCCTTAAAGAAGAACGAAAAATGTTCCTCCATGAGACTGTACAACACAGCTATCCATTTTGCTGGCGAACAGATACTCCACTTATTTATAAGCCGATTTCAACATGGTTTGTAAATGTAGAGAAGATTAAAGAAAGGATGGTTGCACATAACAGGACTGTGCATTGGGTACCGGGACATATCCGCGAAGGACGTTTTGGGAAATGGCTTGAAAACGCACGTGACTGGGCCATTAGTCGTAACCGTTTTTGGGGAACTCCGCTTCCGGTTTGGAAAAGTGAAGACGGTGAGGTAATGTGCATCGGCAGTGTTGAGGAACTGGAAGAAAAAACTGGAAATAAAATAGACGATCTTCACAAACATTTTGTTGATCCACTGTTAATCAAACACAATGGAAAAACTTTTAGACGTGTGCCTGAGGTGCTGGACTGCTGGTTTGAATCAGGTTCCATGCCTTATGCTCAAGAACATTATCCATTTGAAAATAAGGATCGTTTCGAAGCTAATTTTCCTGCAGATTTTATTTGTGAAGGCTTAGACCAGACACGCGGATGGTTTTACACACTCGCGGTTTTAGGCACAGCATTGTTTGATACGCCAGCATTCAAAAACTGTGTTGTCAACGGCTTGATCCTAGCGGAAGATGGAAAGAAAATGAGCAAACGGCTCAAAAACTATCCGGATCCAAATGAGATGCTGAATAAGTATGGTGCAGATGCAGTCCGTCTTTATATGCTAAATAGTCCTGCGGTACGCGGAGAAGATTTGCGCTTTTCTGAAAAAGGCCTTATTGAAACTACCAGACAGCAACTCCTGCCTCTTTGGAACGCACTCTCGTTCTTCAGCACTTACGCAAAAATTGACGGCTGGGAACCGAGTCCGGAAAATCTTTCCGTGAAAAATAATAATCCAATGGACCGTTGGATTATGTCACGTTTACAAAAACTGATTGCGGAAGTGCAAAAAGAAATGGACGTATATGACCTTAATCGTTCTGTAGCACCATTTGTAGGATTCATCGACTTGTTAACGAATTGGTATATCAGACGCAGTAGGAGACGCTTCTGGAAAGCAGGTCAGGGCCAGGACAAACTTGAAGCATACGCTACACTTTACACAGTGCTTTTCGAATTCAGCAAAATAATTGCCCCTTTCATTCCATACATTGCAGACGGGATTTTCCGCTCATTGCGTCAGGATACAGACCACCAAAGCGTACACCTGGCTATTTTTCCGGAAGCAAATTCTGCTTGCAGGGACATAGAATTGGAAAAGCAAATGGATCTGGTCCTTTCTACCGTCACCATGGGACGTGCACTGCGTGCAAAACATCAGTTAAAAATCCGCCAGCCTCTGCCGAAGATATTTCTCGTTACGCATGATCCTGAAGCAAAATACGTTTTGGAAAACCTTGCGGATTTGATTACAGATGAACTCAATATAAAGGAAATTGTTATCACTCCAGATGAGGAAGAACTGGTCAGTTTGAGCGCAAAGGCCAATTTTAAAACTTTGGGAGCAAAACTCGGTAAGCAAATGAAGATTGCTGCAAAAGCCGTTGCTGAACTGAATCTTGAGCAAATCAGAGAACTACAGAATGGAAATAGTATTTCCTTGAAAATTGAAGGAGATACGTTGGAATTAGCACCTGAAGATGTCCTGTTGCAAAGGCAGGAAAAAGAAGGTTTGCTGGTGGAAACCGATAATCGTTTAACCGTAGCTCTGGACACAGAATTAAGTGAAAACTTGATTCAGGAAGGATTTGCACGTGAGTTTGTGAACAAAGTCCAGCACATGCGCAAAGAAATGGATCTTAATGTGATGGACCGTATCAGCATCAGTTACTGTGCTTCTGCAAAACTGAACACGGCGCTGGAGAATTTTACTGATTTCGTGAGTTCAGAAACACTCGCCGATCAACTGCAAATTCAGGAAACTTCAGAAGGCACTGAGTGGGATCTAAACGGTGAACCTTGTAAGATATTAGTAGAGCTAGGCCATTAATAGTTTTTCTGCAGCGGCAGAGAACTTTAGCTATATGGCCGATAATCAAAACTATCAAGTATCAGCAACATTTTAAACTTTTTTTGTGTCATAGAGTAAGAATCTCAGTTCTTCATTTCCAGTTTAATCTGCCTTGCCAGATTCTGTTTGATGAGTTGTTTCATCGCAGAGTAAGTTTTTAGATCTTTTTGAGCAAGTTCTTCCCCAATTTCAAGTGCACGCGGCATTAATTTTTCAGGCAAATGTGTCTCATCCACCACACCCATTCTTTGCGCGTCAGCACCTCCTATACGTCGCCCTGTGAGCAGAAGTTCACGTACCGTCTGTTTGTTCGGTATTAAATCCGCCAACTCATACAAAATTGGAGAAAGTGGAATTTTAACGTCAATTTCAGTAAAAGCAAACCACCCTCTGTCCTGACGCATTATCCGGAAGTCTAACGAAGACGCAAATATCGCACCTCCAGCCATACAATGTCCTGTCACACAACCCACAGTCGGCAGTGCTAACAAGGCCCAACGTCCGAATACTTCCTCAAGCTCCCTGAAAGTACTCTCAAACTGTCCAGCGGATTGAGCTTGAATCCACTCAAAGTCCAGGCCGACACACCATGATTTAAGATCACTGCTTGTAACTACAACAGCAGAGTTTTCTGTAACCATCTCCAATTCAGCTAAGACTTGACGGTGAGCGTTCAGCGACTCTGAGTTGATTGCATTTCCACTTGTAGGATCATTAAGGGTAACAACGTAAACACTATTCTTTTTTTCGAGTTCTACTAATGCCATTATTTCTTTTTTTTGAAATTGTTAGTTTGTAACATTCTCTCTTCTTTTTTATAACATTCTAGTTATTTTTGGAGTGTTTTTACCAGCAGTTTTACATTCTTTCAACGGTGGTCTTAGCGGATAAAGGCCAGCAACAGGCTGAGAGTAAAGATCGAAATAACAGTGGACATAAAAACCGAACTGCTGGCGACTAACTCCCCTACATTATAACGACTTGCAAAAAGGAATGTATTAACACCTGTCGGCTGAGCCGCTAACATAACCAGCACCTGTATCCAAATTGCTTCTTTAATACCAAAGACCAAAGTAGCAATTGCCCAGACAACCAGCGGGTGTACAATTGTCTTCATGATAACGATCAACGGCA
>JAPKDT010000080.1 GCA_028822475.1 SAR324 cluster bacterium | reverse complement strand
CCGGTACTCCATATTTTGCTAAAATTTGTTTGGCCTGATATTCATGTATTTTCATAACATTTTCTCATAATTCTGATAAAACTTTGGTAAAGGGGCACCCCTCTACTCAAAATGTGTCCCCTTTTTCGGCTGGAAATCAGCTCAACATTTCCTTGACAGCTTCACGTTCCATTTCCAGTTCTGAACTTGTAGCTTTAATTTTTTCCTTTGAAAAGTCATTCAGTTCTAGACCCTGGACAATTTCGTAAGCACCGTTACCTTTGCTGCGTAGCGGAAAACTGAAAATAAGTCCTTCGGGAATTCCGTAACTGCCGTCACTCGGAATGGCTGTGCTGAACCAGTCACCTTCAGGAGTTGGAGTATTGATTCGTATGACAGTATCCAGCGCGGCATTTGCGGCGGATGCTGCTGAGGAAGCACCGCGGGCTTTAATAATCGCGGATCCACGTTGCTGTACAGTTTTGATGAACTCTCCCTGCAGCCATTCTTCATCATTGATCACTTCCGGTGCGGCTTGGCCGTTAATTTTAGCATTATAGAAATCCGGATATTGTGTGGCACTGTGATTGCCCCAGATGGTCAGGTTGCTCACGTTACGAACAGCGGTTCCGGCTTTTGCTGCTAACTGACTTTTGGCTCTGTTTTCATCAAGCGCAGTCATCGCGAACCAGCGGTCACGTGAAATCCGTGGCGCGTTATGCATGGCAATCAAGCAGTTTGTATTGCAGGGATTTCCAACCACCACAATTCGTGCGTTGTCACCTGCGTTTTCGTTGATAGCGTTGCCCTGTCCAACGAAAATCCCACCGTTTATGCGGAGCAGATCATTCCGCTCCATTCCGTCTTTTCTAGGCACAGAACCTACCAGTAGCCCCCAGTCAATATCCTTGAAAGCAACATTTGGATCTGAAGTGGTGACGATCTTATTCAGTAAAGGAAAAGCACAATCATCGAGTTCCATTTTGACACCTTCCAGAGCAGGTAGAGCGTGTTCCAATTCGAGCAACTGCAGTTCAACTGCGGTATCCGGTCCAAAAACACTTCCGGATGCGAGCCTGAAGAGCATTGCATATCCTATTTGCCCGGCGGCGCCGGTAACAGCAACTTTTACAGTTTTCATAAGATCTCCTTTTTTATCGAATTAGTATTAATGAGTTTGTAAGTTGGTTTGTAGACTTCACCTGCGATAACTCCTCGTCTTGAGTTTTACAACTGAAGATAAAATGGAGCCTCAGCAGGCTGCTCCATCATGATTTATTCAACCACAAAATGCGGAAATTGCGGCATTGAGGGTTTCGCTGGGTCTCATGGCTGCATTGACTTTTGTTTCATCAGGATGATAGTACCCTCCCAAATCTAGCCCATTGCCTTGAGCTGCATTCAATTCATCAACAATTCCTGCTTCGTTTTCACTGAGCGTATTTGAGAGTCCGGAGAAACGCTTTTGAAGCACAGTATCTTCTGTTTGAGCTGCCAGAGCCTGTGCCCAGTACAAGGCGAGGTAAAAGTGGCTTCCCCGATTATCCAGTTCATGCACAGTACGTGACGGAGATTTGTTTTGGGTTAAAAACTCTTCATTAGCCTGATTCAGGGTTTTTGCCAAAACAGCCGCTTTTGGATTGTCTGTGGTACGGGCAAGGTGACTCAGTGACTCTGCCAGTGCCAGAAATTCCCCCAGGGAATCCCAACGCAAATGTGCTTCCTTAATGAACTGCTGAACATGTTTGGGCGCTGAACCGCCAGCTCCGGTTTCAAACAAACCCCCACCTTTCATCAGTGGCACGATGGACAGCATCTTCGCGCTTGTACCCAGTTCAATAATTGGGTAAAGATCAGTATTGAAATCACGCAGAACATTGCCGGTTACGGAAATTGTGTCTTCTCCGGCACGCGCACGTTCAATGGAAAGTTTTGCTGCATCATAAACTGAAAGAATCGGAAGTTCAAGACCGTCAGTATCATGTTCCTTGAGACAGGCTTTCACCTTTTTAATTAACTCACGTCCGTGGGCCCGTTCTTCATCCAACCAGAAAACAGCCGGCCATCCTGTAACTCTCGCACGTGTGACAGCCAGTTTGACCCAGTCCTTGATCGGAGCGTCTTTGACTCTCGACAAGCGCCAGATATCGCCTTCCTCAACATTGTGTTCGTGAATTGTCTGCCCGTCCGCATCTACGACACGTATTACTCCGTCTCCGGAAGCCTCAAAGGTGGTCTGATGTGAACCATATTCTTCCGCTTTTTTGGCCATCAATCCTACATTCTGCACAGTACCCATAGTTGCGGGATTCAAGGCGCCGTGAGCAATACAATTCTCGATGGTGGCTGTATAAAGAGGAGCGTAACTTGAGTCAGGAATTATGAAATTTGTATCGTGCAGTTCCCCGTCTGCACCCCACATTCTTCCAGATGTCCGGATGGCGGCAGGCATTGAAGCATCGATGATAACTGAATTTGGAACATGAAGATTCGTAATTCCATGTTCAGAATCGACCATTGCTAAATCCGGACGTTCCGCATAAAGTGTTTTAATGTCTGCTTCAATTTCAGCTTTCTCCTCCAGTGAAATTTTTGTGTCAGTCTTTAGTTTTGCGTAAAGATCACCGATACCGTTGTTTAAATTGACTCCTAAAGCAGTGATCGTTTTGGCATGTTTCTCCAGCACAGGTGCATAGAAAACCTGCACGCAGTGTCCAAATATTTTTGGATCCGAGACTTTCATCATCGTCGCTTTCAGGTGCAGAGAAAAAAGGATACCCTGCGTTTTTGCATCTTCTATTTGGTGATCGATAAAATCGTCCAGAGCTTTTCTACTCATAAATGTTGCATCAACCACCTCTGCGGTTTCAAGAGGAAGTTTATCTTTTAAAATAGTAATTTCACCATCGTCTGCGATGAATTCAATCCTGGCTGTTGTGGCCAGTTCAATTGTTGTTGATTTTTCATTCGCAAAAAAATCACCACCGCTCATTGTCGAAACATGAGACTTTGAATCCGGGCTCCATGCGCCCATTGAGTGCGGATGCCTTTTAGCATAATTTTTTACCGCAGTTGCGGCACGGCGGTCAGAATTCCCCTCACGCAATACAGGATTGACAGCACTTCCCAAAACTTTAACATATCGTTTTTTGATTTCTCTTTCAGCCTCACTTTGTGGACTGTCAGGATAGTTCGGAATATCGAAACCGTGCGCTTGGAGTTCTGTAATCGCGACTTTCAGTTGAGGAACAGAGGCACTGATATTGGGTAGTTTAATGATATTCGCCGCAGGATCTTGAGTCATTTCTCCAAGTACCATTAGTTCGTCCACTACCTGTTGGGATTCACTGAGATTTTCTGGAAAACAAGAGAGAATACGTCTGGCTAACGAAATATCTTTGCTTTCAACTGAAATTCCAGTGCCTTGAGTATATGCCTGTATTATTGGGAGAAGGGAATAACTGGCCAGCATGGGTGCTTCATCGGTCTTGGTCCAGATAATTGTTGCTGTGGGATCTTGCATTTTTTCTTAGAGAGAGTTTGGAAAGAACGGACTATTAAATCAAAAGTCAAGTGGCAGAAAACCGCCGATGTTCAGATTTCAGCCTCCTGACATAAGTAATTTCCAAAAACAAAATGGGAATCAAAACGTCACCTCTTATTCTACTGGATAACTCAACTATTTCAATTCTAAAAGTATTTTCTCTATTGAGTTAAGGTTTTATGAGCTCAAATGCTTTTCTGCTTCCGCTAATTTATCTTTCATACCAAAAATTTCAACTATGTCTCCAACATGCAGGAGAGTGTTGCCGCGCGGAAGAATAATTTCACGGTTACGAATAATTTTTACCAGAACACAATCTTCTGGAAGATCCAAATCACGGATTTTTTTGCCGTCTATAGATGATTCCGGAGGTATTTCAACTTCACGGTGAAAGACAAGTGTTTTTTCTGGAAGTTCAGTATCCTCCAAAGTACCGTTAAGATAATTTTCGAGGAATTCGGATTTGGGTCTTTCCGCAAAAATTGTGACATGATCACCGGCATGCAGAATAGTTTCTCCACGTACAATCCGCAGTTTCCCTGCACGGCGTACCGAGACTATTAACGCGTCCCCGCCAAGATGTAGCTCCTTGACACGCTTACCTACATTTGGTGAGTTTGCGTGCAGAGTAACTTCCGCCAGTCCCGACTGGTTAAGTTTTCGAATGTTCAGGATTTCATTGTGATGTTGATCCTGTGCCCTTTTAGATACTGCTTTGTTATATGCGCGAATGATGTCGATTCTGCGCAGAACGCCGTACAGAATGTTTTTCCCGGATTCAGAAACTACAGGTACACAGCCTTCGCCCTGTGCTTCCAGATGCTGCAAGGCCATCCAGACAGGCTGATGCGGAAGTATGGTGGCTGGATTATTGATGCTCAAAATATCTGCAATGGTTTTAGACTCAAGACTACCTTTGCTACGTACCTGATCCAATTCATTGATGGTTATCAATCCGAGCAGTTCGTTTTCATTTTGCACTACCGGTAACGCATTGTAGTGGGTGCTCGAAAAAGTGCTCATCAATTCAACCAGAGACATGTCGGAAGGTACTGCGTCAGTATCACGATTCATCGCGATTTCGGCAGTCACACCCTGCATCAGATCAATTGCCTGAGTTTCCTGTGAGAGCTCTACACCGCGTCTTTTTAATTTAAGCGTGTAAATCGAATCAGGGCTCAGGTTTCTGGAAACAATTGTGCTTAATACAGTGGAAAGCATTAAAGGCAGAATTATTTGATAGTCACCTGTCATTTCAAAGAGGATTAAAATGGCAGTTATGGGCGCATGTGCTGCTCCCCCAAAAAACGCAGCCATTCCAACAAGTGCATATGCGCCTGAAGGTGCAACGATTTCTGGAAATAAATTGTGAGCGATTTGACCAAAAGAAGCGCCGAGCATTGCACCCATGAACAGTGAGGGCGCGAAAATGCCACCAGAACCCCCTGAACCGAGAGTCAGTGTTGTTGCCAGAAGTTTCAGCAACAGCAAACCAAAAGTGACCTGAAGCGTCAGTTGACTGAACAGCGTGTTTTCGATGGTTTCGTAGCCCACTCCGAAAACACGCGGAAATCCGTCAATTTGATAAGATACGATTCCGAGTAAACCCAGTAGAATTCCTCCTAAAAGAGGTTTTACTGGTTCCGGTACGCGGATTGAATTCCAGATGTCCTCGGAAAAGTAAAGTAAACGGCTGAATCCAACTGAAGCCAAAGCTGCGATAAAACCCATCAAGGTGTAAAGCAGTAGTTCCCAGGGACTCTGCAGAGTGTATTCTGGGGTTGAAAAAGTTCGTGAGTCTCCTTCAAAATAATGCGCTATCACATCAGCAGTCACTGCGGAAATAACAACCGCACCAAAATAAACACTGCCAAAACGGCGTAAAAGAACTTCGAGAGCAAAGACTGCTCCGGCAATAGGTGCGTTAAAAGTTGCGGCTATTCCACCTGCAGCACCACAGGCTACAAGGGTACGTACATGTTCCTCAGAAAGTTTTAATACCTGTCCGACGAATGAACCCAGAGCGGAACCTATTTGCGCGATTGGCCCCTCTCGTCCTACTGAACCACCGCTGGCAATACACACAGATGAAGCGAGTGATTTAACCACTACTACCCGAGGGCGTATTTTACCTCCGCGTAGTTCCAGTGCCTCCATCACTTCCGGAACCCCGTGACCCTTTGCCTCACGTGCAAAATAATAAACAAGCGGGCCGACAATTGCTCCGCCTATTGCAGGAATTAAGATCAAATGCAGAGGATACCATTCAGTCAATAGTCCGGCAATGTCACTGTAGGCAAAATTATGAAGCCAGTCTATTAAACGTCGAAAAAGTACTGCTCCCAGTCCAGCCCCGATTCCAACAAGCAGGGAAGTGAGCAATATGACGGAGGAATCTGCGTCAAGCAGTCGCCATTTTGGAGGGTGAGATTTTAGATGATCTTGCAATCTCTCAATATATTTATTAGAAAAAGTTGAAAAATTCATTTTAAATAATTCAAACCTTTAAGATACAGAGATTATTCATTTTGTCATAACTTAATTATTTAGGTGAATACATATCACCCGCTTGGCCAGTGGAAAACAAAACCTGCCGCCAAAACTCACCATGAGGATTTATACGTTTCTGGTTCTTATTTACTACTTCAAGAGGAACATGAGTAAAATGTCCATTCCAGTAACCAACCATCATATCTGTTTTTCCAGCCATTGCCGCGTGAACCGCATGATCTGCAAGGTAATAGCAGAAAATTGCATCATGTGGATTCGCTGGTAATGAACGTATCATGTAACTTGGCTCTATCAGTTTTATATTGACAGGATAGCGATCCTTGAAATATTTTTGTATGTTCTCCTTCAAGAAAAAACCGATGTCTTTAAAACGGATATTTCCGGAGGCATCACGTTCTTCACCGTTATTTCCCAGCAAATCTTGACCGGCTCCCTCTGCGACAACTATCACAGAATGTGGATGTCTACCCTGCTTTTTTTTAGTTTCAAATCTACGTTCCAGTGAACGTAGCAAGCCTTTTTCACCTTGTATTGTAAACGGTACTTCAGGAATCAAAACAAAATTCACATCCGGACATGCCAGCGAGGTATTTGCTGCAATGAAACCAGAATTTCTACCCATCAATTTAATAATAACAACTCCATAGTTGCGTCCGTATGCTTCAGAGTGAGCAGCCTGTACAGCTTCAACCGCTTTTGAAAAAGCAGTTTCAAAACCAAATGTTTTAACACAGTAAGGTATGTCATTATCAATGGTTTTTGGAATACAGATAATAGATATTTTTTCTTTTCGCCTTTCTACTTCTTCCGCAATCGCGTGTGCACCGTGAAGAGTTCCGTCACCTCCGATACAGAAAAGAATCTGGATATTGTTGCGTTTCAAGCAGTCGACTATTTCACTAGGATCCTGCGGTCCTCGAGAACTGGAGAGAATACTTCCGCCAAGGTTGTGAATATTACGCACATTTTCGGGTGTCATGTCCATGATTTCATGCTGATAACTTGGAATGAAACCCTGAAAACCGTAACGGAAACCATGTATGCGTTGAACACCGTAGTTGTGATGCAGTTGCATCACAATCGTTCGTATTACATTATTTATTCCGGGACACAAGCCGCCGCAGGTAACTATCCCTGCGCGTACTTTTGATGCGTCAAAATAACTTTGTGCACGTGGCCCCGCCTGTTCAAAAGAATAAGCAGTCTTTTCTTTATTTACCGAAGAAACTGCAACATCATGAAGAATACAATTGTCGTCATCTACAAATTTAAAATTTTCATGTTTTGACCTGCAGCTTATTGGTAGAGAAGATGCAATCTGAGCGGCCCCGAGTTGTTTTACGGGAAATCCATTTTTCATATTTACTTGTTCTAAAACAAAAATAGTGAGAGAATTAATTCATATCCAGCAACTGATCAAAATAGCCAGTGCTTGAAAAAGTATCATAAAGCTGAACATTTGCAAAGATAGAAAAGGAAACTCATGAGCAATGTATTGACAAAAAGGAGAAACATGTCTTCAAAGAATAAAGGAACTATTGCAATTTTAACTGGCGGTGGAGATGTTCCGGGACTGAATCCAGCAATCCGTGCCGCAACTATTCGTGCAAATCGTAACGGTTACAAAGTCGTCGGTCTGCGTAACGGTTGGGAAGGGATCATGAAAATTGACCGTACAAAAGCATTGGAAGATCAAGAATTTTGCCAGATATTGACTGAAAAAAATGTGCAAAAAATCGCACGTACAGGTGGAACATTTCTTCACACTTCACGCACAAAACCTAGCAAAGTCTCAAGGGATAAAGTTCCTGAAAATATGCGTGACAAATATGATGCGGAAGAGAATGATTTAACCGCAGAAATTCTTAAAAATCTGGAACACCTGGGCATTGAATATCTTGTTCCGATTGGTGGTGACGATACTCTCAGTTATGCTCTGCATCTGCACAAAGTAGGTGTAAGCTGTGTCGGTATTCCGAAGACGATGGACAACGATGTTCCGGGTACAGATTATTGCATCGGTTTCAGCACCTGTGTTACACGTACAATTGAATTTGCTCACCAATTGCGTACCTGCGCTGGTTCACATGAACGAATTATGGTGATTGAAGTGATGGGACGTTACGCAGGTTATACCGCCTTAGTACCGGCAATGGCAGGAGCATCCGACCGTTGTGTGATTCCAGAATTTGAATTTGATGTAGAAAGATTAACTGAATTACTCGTTAAAGACCGTCGTGACAATGAAAGTAATTACTCGGTCGTACTGGTTTCAGAAGGAGCGATGTTTAAAGGCGCCGATATGATTTTTTCAAACCAGGAAACGGATGCATATGGTCATAAAAAACTTGGTGGAATCGGTGATATGGTCAGTGCTGAAATCGTCACAAGAGCCCCTAAATATAACAGAGGAGAGACTATTCACACCATCAATCAAAGAATGAGTTATATGACACGTTCCGGTCAACCGGACGCGATAGACTCAATTGTTCCCATGGCATACGGTAATCTGGCGATGGATCTGATCATGGAAGGAAAAAGTGGTAGAATGGTTTGTATGAAAAACGGCCGTTACGATCACGTTCCAATTGAAGTTGTGACTGAATATGAGAAAAAAATTGACGTAGAGCGTTTTTATGATACAGACCGTTACCGTCCCCATTATCACAACTGTATGGGTATGCCTCAGTTTATCATGACTTCAGACTGAAAATTGCGCATAA
>JAPKDT010000079.1 GCA_028822475.1 SAR324 cluster bacterium | reverse complement strand
GTGCCAGATCTACTGAATCGTCATAGTCCCCTTTTATTCGAATTACTTCCGCACCGAAATCACGCATTGCTGCGGCCCGTCCCTCGCTGACTTCTGCATGGATATAGATGCGGCACGGTGCACCAAAACGCTGACAACCCCAGGCGAGTGAACGTCCATGGTTGCCATCGGTTGCTGATACTAATGTAATATCAGCAGCTTCTTTGGTATATTTTCCTGTACGAATATCTTTTAAACTTACATCATTACTCAAAAAGATAGAGATTTGTTTTTGTAATACACGTAAAGCTGCATAAGCTCCGCCGAGTGCCTTAAAACTTCCCAGGCCAAATCGAGGACCTTCATCTTTGTAAAGAACTTCACTGAGAGACAGACTTTCTGCTAGCGCTTTCAAGCTATAAAGCGGTGTAGGAGCATATCCATCCCATTGAGTAATTTCTTCTATCGCAGTTGTAAAACCTTCGGGAGGAAGGATTTTCAGTGCAGCCTGATGAGAATGAGGCCTACCTGCAACATGAGCGATTGTTGCGTGTTCAAATAAATTTGTCATTTTTTAATTAATTTTAGTATTTGTAATAAAAGGTAACTCTAAGAAGTTGTTGTTGTGAAGGACGTTAAAAATTTCTGGAAATATGTCGCTGGATTGAAAAAACTGTAAAATCAAGATTATACTGTAAGTATCTTGCACTAGTATAACGGAAGAGCCGAGTAACTTTATGCCCCGACAGCTTAGGAAGGGGTAACTCCTCTGAGACGTTCTGTACGGCGTCTTAAAAGTTCAAGAGTAGTCAACAGAGCAATAGTAATCATAATTAATAAAGTTGCTGCAGACAGAATCGTGGGACTGATTTGTTCACGTAATCCTGAGAACATTTGCCATGGTATTGTGCGCTGCCTATACGAACCAACAAACAGCACTACTACCACCTCATCAAATGATGTAACAAATGCAAAGAGAGCACCTGAAATAACTCCTGGAGTAATCAAAGGTACGATGACTTTGAAAAATGTTGTTGTGGGCGTAGCTCCGAGACTTTGAGAGGCACGAATCAAATCATTGTCGAAGCCTGTCAAAGTTGCTGTTACTGTGATCACAACGAAAGGTGTCCCGAGTGCAGCATGCGCTAAGATCACTCCCAGATGTGTCCCCTGTAGTCCTATGCGACTGTAAAAAAAGAACATACCTGCAGCTGAAATAATGAGAGGTACAATCATCGGAGAAATCAAAAAACTCATAATAAGAGTTCGATAAGGCATTTGTGGGCGCGAAAGTCCTAATGATGCTAAGGTACCCAAAAAAGTAGCAATTATTGTGGCAAAAAAAGCTATGAAGACTGAATTCCTGACAGCTCCCTGCCAATTCAAACTGGTGAAAAATTCATTGTACCATTTTAATGAATATCCTTCTGGATCAAAAGACAGCATTTTCTTAGTAAATGTAAAATAAGGAACATCGTTAAATGAAAGTGGTATAATTACTAATAAAGGAAATATCAAAAAAAACAGAACAGCAATGCAAATCAGCCAAAATGCATAGTGCCATATTCTTTCTGGCACACTTAAATAGGGAGGTAAATTATTCATTTTATCCTAATTTCATATTATTTATTCCTACAATACGGTCATAGAACACGAAAAACAGAAGTACAATACCAAGCAAGATAACCCCAATTGCAGAGCCTAAACCCCAGTTTAGTGAATTTGAGATATGATAGGCAATCCTGTTACTGATAAACGTTCCTGAAACACCACCAACTAATGCAGGAGTAATGTAGTAACCAATTGCCAAAATAAATACTAAAATTGAGCCTGCTCCAATTCCAGGGCTTGTATTAGGGAAATATATTTTCCAGAATGCTTTCCAAGGATGTGCACCCAAAGAAATAGCTGCGCGCACATAAGATTTAGGAATAGTTTTCATCACACTGAATAAAGGGAGGATCATGAATGGTAGAAGAATATGAGTCATAGCTATTACTGTCCCTGTAGCATTATGAATCATAGCCAAACGACCATCTTCGTTAATAATCCCTAAAAATATCAAGAAGTCATTAATAACTCCTTCCTGTTGTAAAAGAGCAATCCACGAAGTAGTTCTTACAAGTAGCGAGGTCCAGAAAGGTAAAAGAACAAATATAATAAGTATATTACTAGTACGTGTAGAAACAATAGAAAGCATGTATGATAACGGAAACCCAATAAGTAGGGTTAGAAAAACTATAAGAGAGCTAATCAAGAGGGTTCTGAAAAATAATTTCAAATATATGCTGTCCTTCTCTGGAAGTGATTCAATTTTTCCACTTTCAAATTTTCTCTTAAAATCCAATGCTGATAGGTAGTATCCTTCGGTATATTCTGATGAATTTTGTTTAATAACTTGCCATGTATAAATATCTCCCCAACGTTTATCTGATTCAATTAATGCTTCTTTGAATGGAGGGGTCTTTATTTTTTTTACTTTACGTCCAGCTTTTCTAAATAAACTAGAAAAACCTGAACTTTCATAGTTTAAACGTCCACCTATTTTTGTATGTTGCCTTGAGGCTTTAGCAGATTTTATTTCCTCCACCATAGCAGCAAATACAACCTCATCTGGCAATTCACCAGAATATTCACTCCAATCTTTAAGTGCTTCGGTAGTTTTAGGCAAAATCTTTTTTACAATTGAATTATCTATTGAAAACAGTAACATATCTGCTATTGGGACAATAAAAGCAATCGTAACAAAAAATAATAAAGGAAAAACCATCATAAAAGCGATCGTTTTGCTGCGCCGCTGAGCTCTAGCTAAGCTTATCTTAAGCGGTGTTCCGTCAGCAGTCACTAATGATATTTTTTCTTGAACTTTTTCCATCAACTGTAGGTAAGGTAGGATTTAAATAGTCGGGAAACTTATTTATTTCCCGACTGATTTAAGCAAAAGAGTTATTTCAACAACCAAGCGTTAAATTTGGCGTCAAGATCATCTTTATTATCTGCCCAGAATGCATAATTAGTAAGCAGGGTAGTTTTTGCATTATTTGGATCTGTAGGCATGTGTGGCGCCATATCAATTCCAAGTGTAGCATGCTTTCCTACGAGTGGTGCCGAAGAGGCACGAGCAGGCCCATAAGAAATCCATTTTGACTGATCAGCAAGACGTTGAGTATCTGTCGCAAAACGTAAATACTTCATCACCTCAGCTTTATTTTTTGTTCCTTTAGGAACAACCCAACCATCAAGATCAAATATTTGCCAGTCCCAAAGCATTGCAACAGGTTGCTTATCTACAGCAATCATTTTGAATAATCGACCATTATAGGTTGATCCGACTACAACTTCTCCATCAGCTAACAGTTGTGGAGTCTGTGCTCCTGCTGTCCACCAAACAACATCACTTTTGATAGTATCTAATTTAGCCAAAGCACGTTCTGCTCCTTTACTTGTGCCAAGAACATCAAAAATTTTGTCCGGTGCAACACCATCGCAAATTAATGCCCATTCCATGTTACCTAATGGACTTTTTTGCAAAGAACGCTTTCCAGGAAATGACTTTGTATCGAAAACATCACAAATACTAGTCATAGGCCTAGACACTTTGTCTGTACGGTAACCAAAAGTTGTAGAATATACAATCTGCGGAATGAAACATTCAGAGACAATCAATCCTCCAAAATCTTTGGAAGCTGAAGTTCCGTCGGGAGCAGCCGCTAGGTCTTTATCGTGATTTATTACCTCAACTAGGCCTTCATCGCATAGTCGCATTCCATCTGCAGCAACAACATCAATTAAGTCCCAGGTAACATTACCTGCTTTATTCATAGCCCGCAATTTTGCAACTGCAGTTCCGGCAGAATCATCATTGATGATTTTTATCCCAGAATTTTGTTTCATATACGGTGCATGATATGCATTCTGCTGACTCGCAGTATATGCTCCACCCCATGAAACTACAACCAGGTCCTTTGCCATTGCTTGACCGACAAAGCCAAACGTTATCATGACAGCAGCAGCTATCATGCTTCGCATGAAATTATTCATACTATCTCCTTTTATTGTTATTATGCCCAATGTGGGCTGTTCATGTGTCCCTGAATAGAGACTTACTATTAAAAGAAACTGAAAGATAGATGCTGGAAACTAGAGTGAATCCTGTATCCAACCTCACGAATTCAGCTTCTCAAGACACAGGCACATCCAATGCACGTGCATCTTCTGCTTTCCAGCCCACTTGAACCGTATCACCCGGTTGCAATTGTGCGTGGTCTGCAGAGTTTGGTATCTTAACGATAAAATCGTCATGACCACAAACGTTCATACGGGAGCGAATATGATCTCCCAGATAAATCAATTCTTTAACTTTACCGGTAACAGTACTCGAACATTGTCCGCTTTCAGGATTAACTGTTACCCTTTCCGGACGCAGTGAAATCATGGTTTCAAAACCAACTCCCTGAATGTTGACTGCATGTGCCTTGAGTTTTTCTCCCCCCTCTAACTCAACAGTACAAATATCTCCATCAAGACCAATGACTTTTCCATAAAGAGTGTTATTCTCTCCAATAAATTGCGCTACAAATGCATTCTCAGGTTTTTCATATAAAACATCCGGTGCTGCCAACTGTTGGATAACACCATCATCGAAAACCGCGATTCGATTGGACATGGTCAAGGCTTCACTTTGATCATGTGTCACGTATACCACAGTGACTTCCAGGTTTTCATGAATGTGTTTGATTTCATACTGCATCTGTTCACGGAGCTGCTTGTCGAGCGCTCCTAAAGGTTCGTCCATCAGCACAAGTTTAGGTTCAAAGACCAGAGCCCTTGCTACTGCAACACGCTGCTGCTGGCCTCCTGAAAGTTGCATCGGACGGCGATTACCAAAAGCACCTAACTGAACTAAGTCCAAAACTTTTTTGACACGGTCTTCAATATCGCTTTTTGGTATTTTTCGGACTTGCAGTGGAAACGCCAAATTTTCATTGACAGTCATATGAGGAAACAACGCATAGTTTTGAAAAACCATGCCGATATTGCGTTTGTGCGGGGGGACGTTGTTGATCGAGGTACCATCCAGAATGATTTCACCGTGAGTCACGGTTTCAAAACCGGCCAACATCATCAGACAAGTGGTTTTTCCGGATCCGGAAGGGCCAAGCATAGTCAGAAATTCACCTCTATGCGCATCCAAATTTAAATCTTTGACAACTAGTGTTTCGCCGTCGTAACTTTTTTGTACACTCTGAAAACTGACGTAAGAATCGCTTTTACTCATGTTCTCTCAAAATTATTTTCTCAAAAAGAATTATGAATTTGCAATTTGGGTATTATAAGGTTCAACAAACAAATGTCAAACCATTAGTTTGTTGTTATCAAACTTTAGTTATAAGGCTGAAGTCAATTTTGGAGATGTATTTTAGTACAGGGAAACTGACTAGTTAACAGTCTAAAATACCTCCGACGGCTTAAATTATAATTCGGAAATACAAAATAATCAAAAGAGCAATTTTGCAGCTTGCTCATAGACCGCAGTGAGAACTCTTGATGATATGAAAAATTTTGATGATCTTAGTTTGGATGACCACACAATATCGCATCTCTAATAATGACATTGTGTAAATACTATTTACTGAGACATTTTTTAAAAGTTTGTAAAATTCAATAGATGTTATTTATAGCGAAACTCAGCAGGTAGATGAATAACAGCCTACGCCATATTTCAACAGTACTCTGCAAGCATCTTAGCCGGCATAACGCTTGAGGATTGAAAGTACTTGTCGGTAGTAACCTGTTCCAAACAGGTTAAGATGATTCAGAAGGTGATACAACTGGTACAGAGGCTCACGCACAGCATAATCCGGAGCAAGTGGAAAAGCGGATTTGTATGCAGAGTAAAAAATATCTGAGAATCCACCAAAAAGAGAGGTCATCGCCAAATCAGCTTCACGATGACCGTAATAAACGGCCGGATCAATCAGCCACGGTTTTCCGGAAACATCTACTAAATAATTTCCGCACCATAAATCACCATGCAACAGAGAAGGTTTTTCTTCTGTACCGGAAAGCAGGTCCGGAATTTTCATGATTAAAAGATCTAGCAGGATGCGCATTTCCTGAGTAGAGTAACCGTTTTTATCAGCCAATTCGGCTTGATATTTCAGACGGTTTTCCACAAAAAAAGTTGCCCATTTTTCACTGCCTGTTGAACTTGGGATATTTATTTGTAGAGAATCCCCTAAAAAATTTTCCTGCATAAATCCGAATTTTTTTCCATGAAAACGATGTAGTTCAGCAAATTGAAATCCCAATTTTTCCATGCTGGAATCATTGGTGTCATTTCCCTCTTCAATCCATTCCAGCAGGAGAAAATCCTCTTCGTTCGCTATTACTTCCGGAACACTGACTGCAACAGTTTTTCTCAACTCTTCAAGGCCCTGTGCCTCTGCTTCAAACATCCCAGATTTTACTCGCAGTGCCAGTTTGAGAAAAAACAATTTTCCAGAATTCATTTCTAATTTTTGTGAATCCGCAATACAACCACCGGAAACCGTTGTAGATAATTTTACCGGTTCTGAGAGAATCTTTTCCAGACGAGATTGTAAATCAGCATTCATGGTTTTTTATGCGAAACAAATTCCAGCAGACCTTGACAAGCATCTTCGAGAAGATCCAGCACATTTTCAAAACCCTGATCTCCTCCATAATAAGGATCAGGTACTTCAGAAACTTGAGAAGAACTGCAAAAATCTGTCATGCGTCGTATTTTATCTGTATAATTATTGCTTTGGTCAAACCACTTTATTTGCTGATAATTATCTTCATCCATAGTAATAATCCAATCGAACAATTCAAAATCCTCATCCTCGAAAGGACGTGAAATACTGCTCAACTCATATCCACGTAAACGAGCATGTTTTTGCATTCTTGCGTCTGCGGGTTTGCCACGGTGATAATCAAAGGTTCCAGCAGAGTCGCAAACGATTTCTTGTTCCAGACCTTGCTGTTTAACTAGTGACTGCATTACAGCTTCAGCGCTTGGAGAACGACAAATATTACCCATGCAGATAAAAAGAATTTTGGTCGTGTTTTTTGAAATTATTATCATTCTTCCTCTATCAACTTATTTAAACCTTACCCAAAGACGGAGTTCTAGAATACCTTTTGAAATTTTGTAACTTCCTTTTTTTATCTTACTGTCTTAGTGCGTCTTTTTATAATTCTGCACGTATTTCCCACAAGTCTGGAAAAACAGGTTGAAAAAGGGTTTTTTTCAAGTACTCTGCACCCAGCGAATCTCCAGTTCCACGTTTTGTACCGATCGTACGCTCCACCATTTTAACATGACGGTAACGCCATTCCTGTAATCCTTCATCAAAATCAACCAGTAATTCACACAAATTTGCCAGTAATGGAGCGTTTTTATAGACTTCAATCAGTTCTGACTGTACTTCAGAGGAAACAGTATCAGCTTGAGTAACATCACGTTCAAGCAGTGCCTGCGGAATATTGATATCGTTTTGCGACAGACAATTCAGAAAAGCGTCCCACAAACTTGGTTCTGCAAGGCGCTGCTCCAGACGTTTCCGTCCGGGTGATCCCTGCTCATGGTAATCCATCATTTTGGGTCGTTTGTGGCCCAACAAAAACTCTAACTCCCTGAACTGTACAGACTGAAAACCGCTGGATGATGCTAAAAATTCACGAAAAGACAAAAATTCTGCCGGTGTCATTGTTTCTAAAACATCAAGTTGTGAAACTAAAGTTTTAAAAATTTTAAGCACACGACTCAAAGTGTGCTGAGCTCGTACAAGCTCGTTCTTGCGTAGCATTCGTGTCAGATAATCTAGTTCATGCAAAATCTCCTTGAACCAAAGTTCATAAATCTGATGGATAATAATGAAAAGAATCTCATCATGTTCTGGACCATCTGACTGACATTCCTGTAGATTTAGCAGTTCATCAATTTTAAGATAACTGGAATAGGTATGAGGCATAATTTCTTTATATAAAATGTTAGTAAAAAATAATGATTAATATTTACTAAAATAAAACTTCAGAAAAAATCTTATCTTAACCCAGAAGAATCTCTATTTCAATCAATTAGCTGACCGTTATAGTCAAAAAAACATTTTTATTTATTTTTTGTATTTTACTTGTAATTCTCTCCAGACGTGATATTTTTAATGGCATTTGTATTGAACAGAAACGAAGTCAAATTTCAAAGCTAATTCAATTTGAATTAAATTGACTCTTTCTTAGGGTTTTACCGGAGAATGATCTCCTGTAGCCTTCAATCATAAAATCACATTTTTCTTGTTGATAAGGAGAAGTATGAATATAAAGAGCATTCTGAAGAGACTCGCGCTGTTGTCAGTTGGGGCATTGATCATTCCAACTTTTGCAACTGCAGAGATCAAGATGGGAATCATTTTGGGCTTTACCGGTCCAATTGAATCACTGACACCGGATATGGCCAATTCTGCAGAGCTGGCTTTCAAAGAAGCTTCTGATTCAGGTCAACTACTCGGTGGACAAAAGATCAGTGTGGTCCGTGCGGATTCAACTTGTATCGACGCCGCGGCCGCTAGTGCAGCAGCAGAAAGACAAATCACTTCTGATAAAGTGGTAGGTATCATGGGAGCAGACTGTTCCGGTGTGACAACGGCAATTGCCAATAATGTTGCTATTCCAAATGGAGTAACAATGATTTCACCTTCAGCTACTTCACCAGCATTAAGCACAATTGCAGATAACGGATATTTCTTCCGTACTGCACCTTCTGACGCACGTCAGG
>JAPKDT010000358.1 GCA_028822475.1 SAR324 cluster bacterium | reverse complement strand
CCTAAATTTGCGAGAATCAACGCCTCAATGTTTAGTTGTATACGTGATTCGAGAATTTTTTATTTTTGATTCTAAAGAAAATCTTCACCAGTTGAAAAAATGTCTGTTATGGAAAAACGATCTGTCTCACTTGACGATAAATACACACTGAGAAAAGGTCATGCATTTATGACCGGAATTCAGTCTCTTGTGCGTTTGCCTATGGTGCAGCGTGAACTTGATCTGAAGGCTGGACTTAACACTGCAGGTTACATCAGCGGTTATCGCGGTTCGCCACTGGGTGGATATGATCAGCAATTGGAAAGGAACACAAAACTTCTCGATGAGTTTCACGTCAAATTTCAGCCTGGAGTAAATGAGGATCTGGCTGCGACAGCACTTTGGGGAACTCAGCAGACGGAACTGGGTGGAGAAGGTAAATATGATGGTGTTTTTGGGATTTGGTACGGCAAGGGCCCCGGGGTTGATCGCTCAGGTGATGTGCTGCGGCACGCTAATTATGCAGGAACATCAAGGTTTGGAGGTGTGCTAGCTTTGATGGGTGATGATCATACTGCTGAATCTTCTACTGTCTGTAATCAAAGTGAATTTGCGATGGTTGACGCACTGATTCCGGTGTTGAATCCGTCCGGTGTACAGGAGATTTTTGATTTAGGAATATACGGCTGGGCTCTTTCTCGATTCAGCGGATGCTGGGTTGGTTTAAAGTGTCTGCATGACACCGTGGAAGCAACTGCTTCAATCAATGTCGATGTTGAACGTCTCAAGGTAGTAATTCCAAACGATTACAATTTTCCTGAAGATGGTTTAAATATCCGCTTTCCTGACACACCGCATGCTCAGGATCAGAGAATGCACGAATACAAGATGGACGCAGTACGCGCGTTTTGCAGGGCAAATAAACTGGATCGTGCAGTCTGGCAGGGCGGCAGCGCAAAAATAGGTGTTGTTACTGTTGGTAAATCATATCTTGATACTCGACTTGCTTTTGAAGAACTGGGAATTGACGAAACGGAAGCAGAGCGTCTAGGTGTGCGTCTTTACAAGGTTGCTATGCCCTGGCCGCTTGAACCTGAAGGAATTCTTGAGTTTGCTGAAGGACTTGATTTGATCATTGTTGTGGAAGAAAAGCGTGCCCTTATCGAACCACAAATCAAGGAAATGCTTTTCGATGCTTCACACCGTCCGCAGGTGATTGGAAAACTGGATGAAACTGGTGAGGCTTTGTTCCGTGCAGCCGGAGCGCTTGATCCCAACCGCATTGCCGCAACAATTGGTAGACGTATTTTGACTTTTCAGGGTGATGCTAAGCTAAAAAATCACTTGCACGAAATTGAGTCCAGGCTGGATTCTTCACTATTGCCCCAAGAGGCAATGGTGCGCTTACCGTATTTTTGTTCCGGATGCCCTCACAATACTTCCACAGTTGTACCGGAAGGCAGCATTGCAATGGCGGGAATCGGTTGTCATTACATGGTACAGTGGATGGACCGCAATACCATTGGGTTTACTCACATGGGTGCAGAAGGCGCAAACTGGGTGGGGCAGGCACCGTTCAGCACACGGAAGCATATTTTTCAAAATATTGGTGACGGTACGTATTTTCATTCCGGCATCATGGCCATCCGTGCCGCTGTATCTTCCGGAATTAACATTACCTACAAAATTTT
>JAPKDT010000357.1 GCA_028822475.1 SAR324 cluster bacterium | reverse complement strand
ATAAAACTACGTAAAGCCTCTGAACTGACAGGTTGTAATATCTTAGGCAAGGCGGAATTTTTGAATCCAGGTGGATCAGTCAAAGACCGTGCGGCAAAGGCGATTGTGCTTGACGCAGAAAAACGTGGTCTGTTAAAACCCGGCGGAGTGATCGTTGAGGGAACAGCCGGTAACACAGGAATTGGACTGGCGTTGGTCGGAAATTCTTTAGGTTACCGCACGGTGATTGTGATTCCAGAAACACAAAGTCAGGAGAAAAAAGATATGCTGAGACTCTGCGGAGCGGATTTGCGAGAAGTTCCTGCGGTGCCTTATCGTGATGAAAATAATTATGTCAAAGTCTCCGGACGTCTTGCCGAAGAATTTGCGCAAACAGAAGAAAACGGCGCGATCTGGGCTAATCAATTTGATAATGTCGCCAACCGTCAAGGTCATTACGAAAACACCGGTCCGGAAATATTTGAGCAGACGGACGGAAAAGTTGATGCTTTCATCTGTTCGGTAGGCACTGGCGGAACAATCGCCGGAACAGGGATGTCGCTTAAAGAACGCAATCAGGATATCATCATCGCACTTGCGGATCCGCTGGGCGCGGCACTGCATTCATTTTACACAACCGGTGAATTCTCAAGTTGGGGTGATTCAATCACAGAAGGAATCGGTCAGGGGCGGATAACCGCAAATCTGAAAGATGCTCCAGTTGACCTCTCTTTTCAAATTCCTGATGAAGAAGCCTTGCCGATTTGCTTTGCTCTTTTGAAAGATGAAGGCCTTTGTCTGGGAGGTTCTTCGGGAATAAATGTGGCAGGAGCAATTCGTCTGGCAAAAGAAATCGGTCCCGGTAAAACAATTGTCACCATCCTCTGCGATTCCGGAATACGATATCAAACCAAACTTTTCAATCCAGAATTTTTAAGAAAAAAGAACTTACCGGTGCCAGCATGGATGGAGTAATTAAGTTATAATAATGCCTAATATTTTAATGTTTCAAGGCACCGGTTCCGGAGTTGGTAAAAGTGTCTTGGCGGCTGGATTTTGTCGTTTGCTGAAAAACCGCGGTTTTCGTGTTTTGCCTTTTAAAGCGCAAAATATGGCACTTAATTCCGGGGTAACTCCTGATGGACTGGAAATGGGACGTGCTCAGTTTGTTCAGGCGGAAGCCTGCGGAGTATTTCCGGATGTGAGGATGAATCCTATTTTGCTCAAGCCCCAGGGTGCCGGCGAATCGCAACTGATCCGTATGGGTAAGGTCGTGCGTACCTGCTCCGGCCGTGAATATTACACAATGGCCGAAGAAAATTTTCAGATTGCAAAACAAGCCTTTGATTCTCTGAAAACTGAAGCAGACTGGATCGTGATGGAAGGAGCTGGTAGTCCCGCAGAAATTAATTTGCAGGCAACCGATATTGTCAATATGCGTATGGCAGAATATGCTCAAGCAAAAGTAATGCTGATTGGTGATATTGACCACGGAGGTGTTTTTGCCTGGCTTAAAGGCACTTATGATTTGATTCAGGCTCGACATCGACCTTTGCTTCACGGAATGCTGATTAATAAATTTCGTGGTGATGTTTCATTGCTGCAGCCAGGGATTGAACAGTTTAAGCAAATAGTTCCTGTTCCAGTGATGGGTGTTATTCCGTGGCGTGAAATGAAACTTGAGGATGAAGATTC
>JAPKDT010000078.1 GCA_028822475.1 SAR324 cluster bacterium | reverse complement strand
TCAAACTCCACCAAGGGCTGTTTTTTGTAAAGGAGTGGCTGGACTGAGACCTTGCTTACGCATTTCCAGTCGGTTGAGGGCATTCAGGAAAGCGAGGGCACTGGCGATTACAATGTCAGTATGAGCGCCTCTTCCGGTGATGCGCACACCGTCTTTTTCAACACCAACACTCACTTCACCTTGAGCATCTGTCCCACCGGTAATTGCTTTAACAACGTATGATGTGAGTGTACACTGCATGCCTGTAATTTCCTTAATCGTATTCAGCGCGGCATCAACAGGTCCGTCTCCAAAGCTGGCTTTTTTGATTTCTTGGCCATCAATTGTCATCACAATTGTCGCGGTTGGAACAGCAGTAGTTCCGGAAGTAACAATGAGACTTTCCAACGAATATTTGTCAGTCTGTTTGCCTATTCCATGTGTTACCAACGCTTCTATGTCTTCGTCAAAAATCTGTTTTTTGAGGTCAGCAAGTCGTTTGAACTCTTTAAAAATATGATTCAGATCAATGTCATTCAGATCAAAACCCAACTCCTTGATCCGTTCCCCAAGGGCAAAACGACCGGAATGCTTCCCCATCACCAAGTTACTCGACTTGATACCAACTGACTGCGGAGTCATGATCTCGTAGGTCAATGCGTTTTTTAGCACGCCGTGTTGATGAATTCCTGCTTCATGAGCAAATGCGTTTGCACCAACAATCGCCTTATTCGGTTGAACGTCAACTCCGGTTATTTGTGAAAGCAGTTTGCTGCATGGAAAAAGCTGCTCTGTAACAATGTCGCTTTCAAATCCAAAATACTCCTGCCGTGTTTTGAGTGCCATCACTATTTCTTCAAGTGAAGCATTTCCAGCACGTTCACCGATACCGTTGATTGTACATTCAATTTGCCTTGCACCAGCACGAATGGCGGCCAGAGAATTTGCTACTCCCAATCCTAAATCGTTGTGACAGTGCACGGAAAAAATGACCTTGTCCGCATTGTATACTTCATTTCGGAGAAGCGTGATTAAGTCAAACATTTCATCCGGAGTGGTGTAACCTACTGTATCCGGAATGTTAAGAATTGTAGCCCCGGCGCGTACTGTTTCAGACAACACTTCCACCAGAAATTTTGGATCGCTGCGGGTAGCGTCTTCCGGACTGAATTCGACACTGTCAGTAGCTTTTTTAGCTCTTTCCACCGCTGCAACCGCCATCGCTTTCACGTCTTTCGGCTCCATCTGCAACTTATGCTTCATGTGCAGATCACTGGTCGAAATGAATGTATGAATGCCCCAATTTTTGGCATCTCTCAAGGCTTCAATCGCAGAATCAATATCATTCTTGGAAGCACGGCAAAGTGAAACCACGGTCGACTTTTCAATCTGCTGTCCGATATCCCGGACACTCTCAAAATCTCCCGGAGAAGATGCCGCAAATCCGGCCTCAATTGTATTCACGCCTAGGCGTTCCAGTTGCTTGGCAAGGGTCAGCTTTTCTGTTGCTAACATGGAACATCCGGGGGATTGCTCTCCATCACGGAGAGTCGTATCAAAGAATTTTACCTTTTCCATACATCTCCTTGCATTGGTCTCAGCCTCTGGGCTGCTGTTACAAAACACCTAAAACAACATATTTCAGGCATTAAACGCCGGTAAGAATTTTCCGACGAAAAAATAAATTTATGAAAATTCTGGATCCACTTCTAAACGACTTGGTGTAGCTCCGCTTTGACCGCCATATTTTCCGGAATATGGTTGTTCTGCAGCCTGGCTCATTTGGACAAAAACAATCTGACAAATCCGTACACCTTTTTTCAATACAATTGGATAACCAGATTGATTTTCGAGTTCAAGAGTTATTTGTCCGTGAAAACCTGCGTCTATAAAACCTGCGTTTTGCACCTGCAATCCTAAACGTCCGATGCTTGAACGCCCTTCAACATAAGCTGCCATATCGTGTGGAACACGGATGGATTCCGCAGTACTGGCCAGCACAAAATGATTTGGTTCCAGTAAAAATTCATCTTTCTTCACATGCTTGTGTGGAACTGCCTCTCCTAGAGTGATTGTATTTTTAACCGGTTCTGGCCAACTGAAAGAGTCCGAAAGTGTTAAGTCCACACTGGAAGGTCCGATTTTTAATCCGGCTGGTAAAAAACCATCCTTCACTAATTTTTTGATACCTATATCAGGAATAATCACTTTGAGATTGAAAAGAAAAGTTAAGCTAAATCAAGGCACAATTCATGCGTTTCCAGCAATAAACTTAGCATATTAACTAAATACTTGAAAGCAAATGTTAATTTCTGATTTAAAAAGAGCGTGTTCAAAGTGTGATACCAGCGGATTTCAGGCAGGATATGATGAATGGGGCAGCATCCAGACCAACTTGCGAAAATCATGTCCGCACTGTTCCGGAAAGGGGCATATTCTCACGGAACTAGGAGAGAATTTATGGAATTTATATCGCCCAATGCTGCAGGAGTTGATACGTGAAGAGTTACAGAATAAAAGTACGCTTCAGAAATAAGCAAATTCAGAATCCGTAAAATGCTCCGGCAAACCCGGTTTGCTGAAGAAAATAGACGATCAATCCGCCAATACAAAGAAAAGGCGCAAAAGGGATTTGCGTTTGTAGGAGTTCCGGAATATTTTGATTCGACTGTCTTCGTCTGAGCAAAGAGATTCCACCGATTAAAATTCCGCTTAAAGCCGCAATCAACAGTACTGTTCCCAGTCCCTGCCATCCGACCCACATGCCTATCAAACCCAGCACTGCCGCATCTCCTTCACCTAAACCTTGACGATGGCGGAAGGTTTCATACAAAAAACCGATAAAATATAAAATTCCTGCTCCCACCAACAAGCCTGTTAGAGAGCTGAAAATTTGTTGAGGTGCAAAATATGAAAGCCACAGCAAACGCAGCACCAACGCCAAAGCGACCATCCGCCCTTCAATCAACAATGTTTTTCTGTCGATCCAGGCAATCCCTACAAGTGTTGAGACTAAAATAATGTCATTCAAAAATTCAGGACTCCACTGTCTCTAGACGCTGAGAACGGCCGCCCCAATCGACATTGTAGCGTAAAATCCAAAGCGTGCAAAAAGTTTTGAATTATTAGTGGAAGTTTTTTGAGCAAACCCGTTCGAATGCTCAGCGGCAAGTTGTTTCAAAAACAAACCAACCCAGCGTTCAAGAATCCAGGCCATTCCTGCCCCAATTACCGCACCTCCGGCAAGGCTTGTTATATCAAACATCAAGGATTTTATTGCTGTGTTTTAGTGCTTAGGGAATAATTGGAAAGCTCAGGATATTATCCAACTCAGTTTTTAAGTTTTAATTATTCAGAGTTAAGCAGTTTTGATAAGGTTTTAAAAAAAAGAAACCGTGTCATATAATGCTTTTTACGGGACAGCCAAGGTTCATGGATTTGCGAATTTTATTTTCAATGATGCACCCTTTAAATCATCATAACCATATTGATCAATTATTGCGTTAAATGTAACCGAGCCTTCAAATGTACGGTCGTCAGAACGAGGCGGTTTAACTTCTATGCTGGTTCTTGCCTGACCGTCTGCATTAAGCTGAATGGAGTCAGGAAGAGTCAGGTTATAGTAGTCACTGGTCAAAAGCACCGGTCCGGAACGTTTTACAGCATGATCAGTTCCTAAACGCACAACCTGAAAGTGAAGGTTTAATTTTAAAGTTTTATTCGCGGAAAAAGCCGGTGCGGAGGGTTCAATCCGGAGTTTGAGTTGATTCGGAACTAGAGTCACTTTTTGCGGTAAAAAATCAGTTTTCTGCACGTGATAGAGACGTTGTCCAGTGTGGATTTTTACCGATGAAACTTTGTTAAAGACCTTTACAATTCCGGAAGATACTGAAATATTGTTACCGGTTTTTTTCTTCGTGAATCTAAGTGATGAATCCGAAAGCTGTAAACGCATACCACCTCCGCCTATTTCCACAGGATTTTTACCGCGTGTAAAATTTCCCCAAAAACTTCCGGAACGCAGCACCAGGCGATAACGAACCCAGCGTGAGTTGTGACTCTTTCGTGCACCAATCGTTATTTCTGTTGAGCCAAACAAACGTACTTCAGAACCATCATTGAAAAAAATTGTTGCTCCAGATTTCTTTTCAGTCCGGACTCTGTACCTGTTACGCAGCATTCTCCCATTGAAGCCAGCAGACATTTTTTTGGCCGGGCCGGCTTTAACCTCTCCTTTCAGTCGCGAAAGTACTGCCAGTGCGGGAGAAGTTTTTGCCACTGCAGGCACCGGAACTGAGAAGCTCAGCAATGACAAACTGATCGTAATTAAACACCAGCGGAAGAATTGCATAATCAATTATGGAGCATCAGTTTGAATTGTCCCGACGGGTAAATTCGAGCAGAGGTTCCATAATTAATTCGGAACTCCAAAGCCCGTGGCTTTGCAGAACTTTCGGCAGAATTATATAGCGTCCATATCGCAAACGTTTACCGGCGTCCCGTACAGATAAAAATCGAGGCTCGGCTTTGGCGGTAAAAAGCAAAGTCGCGGTTCCCAGTGATTTCAAGTCGTCACCCAGTCCTTCCCAGTTGATTGACTCTTCCAGTCCCAGCGCATACGCTTCCGGATTACCCTGCAGAATCATATTTTCCTGAGCAGTGGATAGATGGTCCAAAGAATGCCATTGCTGGAGATAAGCGCTCACATTTCCTGAACGTAAATGCTCCAGTTTTTCCTTGAGATATTTTGCTTCTTCAAGCTCCTGATAAGGTTGCGCACCTATTGAAATCAAGGAGCGGATTCTCCGGGGAAATTCTTTGGACATTTGAAAACCGACTTGTGCGCCCAATCCTACACCCAAAAAAAATGTATAATCGGCTTGAACTTCCCGTAAAATGTCGAGGATGTGACGTATTCGTGAGGCGATTGTGTAATGTGAAGCATCTTCAGGTGCATCGCTTAAACCCTGGCCGAGTGGCTCAATCATCACCAGTCGAAAATCCTGTTCCAACTGTTTTACATATCCAGCTTCCTTCCAGGCACTCATCGGTATCATATGAGGTGTATGCAGCAACATCCACGGACCTTTGTCGCCAGCCAGTTCATAGTGTATTTTTTGCTTGTTTGAAACAACGATGGACATTATTCTGGATCTCTTATTCAGGTTTTAAGGTTCAATTTGTGGACTTTTGTTTTTCTGTACGGCCTGCGGAACTTTGTATTTCGTGTTGCTCCAACTCTTTCATTTTCTTTAGTTCTTCTTCAACAGGGCGGTGTCGCCAACGGCGGTGAAACCAGGCCCATTGCTGTGGATTTTCGCGAATACGCTGTTCCAGATGCAGATTCATTTTCCTGGTAACTGAATACACATCCTGTTCCATTTCAGGATGTTGCCGGACAAAATTCCCCAGCGTTTCAAATCTCATTCTAAAAGTTCCATTAGGCTGCCGAATTACGTTGTAACTCACAACGGACGCACCTGTCTTTAAGGCAAATACCGCTGCTCCAACCGGAGTTTTTGCCGGAATTCCAAAAAATGGAACCCATGTGCTGAGCACATTTGTGTCCTGGTCTATGGCCAAAACCAGCACCTCTTTTTCACGCAGGCAGCTTAATAATTTTCTGATCGCCGTAGAAGTTCCGCGGCGCAGGATTTCCATGTTTCCATGTTCACGCTGACTCTCGATCAACTCGTTGATACGCGGATCCGGGAAATTCGTTGTTGCAGCTTTCATCTTAAGTCCGGAGCGTTTAGCGTACGCGGAAATCAGTTCCCAGTTACCAGAATGCATCGCCAAAAGGATCACACCTTTTTCCGCCTGAATTGCTTTTGTCAGTGCTTCCTCATTTTCCACTTCAAGCAAATCAGCCTCGTCACGTAAAATTTGCGGTAAGCTCAAAAACTCAAACAGCATTTGTCCAAAATGAGAAAAACACTCCTGCGTCCATTGCTTTCGCTGAGCAGCATCTAATTCAGGAAAAATAAGTTCGAGCTGTTTTTCAACAATTCCACGGTCTTTATGAAGGACTTTATAGCCAAAACTTCCAACTCCGCGCCCCATTTTTTGCAATTGAGGCAGGGACAATTTTTTACCTAAGAACAAACCGAAACGAAACACAGCGTACTCTACTCCACGTCTCAATGAGGTCGTCCAAACAGGACGATTTTTTTTGAATTCATCGTATGTTGGCTGACGAATTTCAGTTTCAGGCTGTAGACTGTCAGGAGTCAATTTCTTCTTTCAGTTTTTTATTTCTGGTCAGAACTAAGGCGTGATGCTCTGAGCTTCAAGTGTTTCGAGTATTTCGTTCTTGATTCTTTCCGTAACAGCCGGAATCGTTTTGCAATTTGTTTCCATGTTTTCCAGCACGGCTAACTCCTCCGGAAGTTCCGGTTCTGTACCCAAAGCTTTCCGGATGGTTTCACCAAATTTAGCAGGATGGGCGCAGGCCAGACAAATGACCGGTGTCTGAATATCAGTTTTTTCTGCTGCGTTTACTCCGACTGCTGTGTGGGGGTCTAATAAATATCCTGTTTGCTGGTGAAAATTACGGATTGTCCTAACTATTTCTTCATCGCCTACACGAGCGGAAACAAAGTCACTCTGAGCAATTTTCAGCAGTTCACCCTCAATAGTCAATTTACCGGTACGTTCAAAATCATCCATCCAATGTTGAAGTTTTACCGCAGAATTATCTGCAAGATCAAAAAGGTATCTTTCAAAGTTGCTTGAAATTTGAATGTCCATCGACGGACTATAAGTTTCTTTGAGCTCAGTTCGATGGTATTCCCCTTTGCTGAAAAAGCGGTGTAGGATGTCATTTTCATTTGTGCCAATAACCAGTTTATCAATGGGCAGTCCCATACGCTTGGCATAATATCCGGCCAGAACATTGCCAAAATTTCCGGTCGGTACCACAAAACTAACCAGCTCAGAATCGTCTTTTGCCACCTGAAACCAGGCATAAAAATAATAAACAATTTGTGCCAGTATACGTGCCCAGTTGATCGAATTTACTGAACCTAAATAATATTTCTTCTTGAATTCTTGATCATTGAAAAGTGCTTTCACAATCGCCTGTGCGTCGTCAAAAGTACCTTCGATGGCCAGGTTATGAATGTTTGGGTCAAGGACTGTGGTCATTTGCAATTCCTGCATAGGGCTGACGCGTCCTTTCGGATGAAGCATAAACACATCCACCCCTTTTTTCCCGTGCAGTCCGTGGATGGCAGCGCTGCCAGTATCACCGGAAGTTGCTCCTATAATTCTCAAAGGATGATGCCGCTTGTCTAAAAAACACTCAAACAGGTTGCCTAAGAACTGAAGTGCCACGTCTTTGAACGCAAACGTCGGACCATGAAACAACTCCAAAATATGGATTCCACCTACCGATTTTACAGGCGTGATTTCCGGATGACGGAAAGTCTTGTAGCTCCGTTCAATCAGTGGTTTTAGTCCGTCCCTTGGAATCCTGCCACTTGTAAATAGCAGCATTATTTCAAGACTTAAGTCTGTAAAGTCCAATGAACGCCATTCCGGAAGCATGCTTCGCACGTCCGGAAATTCAGTTGGAACCAGCAAGCCACCATCATCTGCGAGCCCCATCATTACTGCTTCCTCAAAGAGAAGGTTTTTAACTTCCCCTCGTGTACTTGAATAGCGTGTCATTTTGTTGTATGTTTATACTTGTTAAAAAGTCAGCAGTTTTTGATTTTTCCAGAAGATTGACAAAATTATTTTGACTGCTGGAGAAGCTGATTATATCGAAAAAAACAATGTCATTTCCAAAACATTTATTATTGTTGCTGGTTTTCTTTTCAGGAAGTTGCCCAATTTTTGCGGCATCTTTTCCAATACTTCCGGAGGCACAAGTCTATCATACTGTTGGAAGTAGAGGAAGCACTTACAGCACCGGAGCACTTGGTTTGTCACTTCATCTTTATGATGAACCTGAAGGTCCCGGACGTTATTTCCACTTATTGGCTTTAAGTATTCCGGCAAAAACTATCGGCTGGAAAAGCAGAGTTGGCGATTTATTTTTGAGTGAAAAAGGTTCGGGATTTGAGATTGGTGTACACGATCAATGGGTAAATCCATCCGGAAAAGGGGCTACTTTGTCGCTGCGGAAAATCATTTGGCCTGAAGTCCGTCAGGGAGATACAGAATTGGGGGAAGCATCTTCAGACATTTTGCACATGGGCTGGAGTTGGGTTTCAGGAACGCCCATCATTACGGTGTGGTTGATGGGATTGGATATTGCCACATTGAATTTGCCTCATGACCGGAAACTGGAAATGCAGTTTGCGCTGGGAATGCGGACAGCTTTTTGATTTTCACCAGCAAATAGGAGTTTAATGACTAAGACAAATTTGACTGCAAAAAAAGAGGAGTGGTTTTTTGAAAATTACATTCAGGGAACGGTGTTTGAGTTTGGGCCTCTTGAGGTTGATGAAACTGAGGTGCTTGAATTCGCTCGGCGTTATGATCCACAGCCTTTTCACATAGACCATGAGGCAGCAAAAAAAAGTCCATACGAAGGAATTATCGCGAGCGGATGGCAGACTTGTTCGTTTGTGATGCGGGCACTGGTTGATAATTATTTTTCTCCTGTTTCAAGCCTCGGTTCTCCGGGAATTGATGAACTGCGCTGGATTCTTCCAGTACGTCCGGGAGACAAACTAATGGTTCGTGCCACCATTATTGAAACCAAACGCTCACGCTCGAAACCTGACAGAGGCATCGTGCGTACATTCATCGAAACAATCAATCAGCACGAAGATTTAGTTATGAGTTTCCGTTCAGTGAATTTTATGCTCTGCAGAGAAAGTTCCTCAAGCGATAATACAAACTGAGTTATTGA
>JAPKDT010000356.1 GCA_028822475.1 SAR324 cluster bacterium | reverse complement strand
ATTGGCTATCCCATAGGTCAAACCAAATTGAACTGTACCGACCATTATTTTTGTCATGTCTTAATCAATTACAGTTTGAGACCTTTTAACGGCTCAAATCTTTCACTAAGCCGCTTTTAAACTGAGACACCTCATCTTTCAGCCATTCAAAATCTTTAATACTGAGACTCTGATAAGGTGACCTAACAGTGAGTGGAATGTTCAATCCTCCCAAACGTGCATAAGCCTTGTCAATTGCCCCATCAATGTAGCCTTTATTTAGTAATGGCAGAGCAGTCTTTAAATGAAACTTCATTATTTCAGTGTGTAAAATCTCAGCACGTTCTCGTTCAGAAGATATTACTGCTTCAAAAAACATTCGGCAACGGTCCGTGAATATATAATTATAGGAAGGTATGAGTCCCACTTCACGAATCATAGATCCAAATGGAAATGCTCCTTCTGTCAGAAAATGATTGATAGAAGGCGAGTTTGTCAGGAGCTCAAAGATTTCCATCCAATTACCGGATCCAGTTTTTGCGGCCACCAGATTTGGATATTTTTTATGAATATTTTCTAACTCCCAACCCTTAAGTTTCCTTTTGTTTCTTGGATTGTTGTATAGTAAAAATTTCATATCAGGAAATGAGTGACAGATATCTTGGAAAAAAAGATCTAATTCTTCATCATTCAGTTCTTTCCAAAAAGGCAGGGTTACCTGTGCCTGTTCAATTCCTATTTCCATGCATACACCACATCTTAACTTCACCTGAGCACTACTTAAACCAAAGCAGCCAACTTGGAGGAATCCTTGAAAGTCCCAGGTCTGTTCTTTAAAGTGGGCAACTATTTCAAGGAATTCTTCATCTGTAATTGCATAGCCCTCTCCGCTGGTTCCAAAAAGATAAAGTCCGTCACAGTATTGATTCTTGAGTTCTCCCAAAATTTCTGTAAACAGCTCTTTGTCAAAAGACTGATCTTCATTTAATGGTATTGGCACACTAACTAAATAACTTGGAATCCGCATTATCAGGTTAATTAATCGCGAAAGGGAGATTGACAATCTTTGTATCTGAATCCTCCATCAACTGTAAGAGTCGCTCCGGTGATATAGTCTGCCTGGTTGGATACGAGAAAACATGCCGCTTTTCCTATTTCTTCAGGGTGTCCCAGCCTTCCCCAAGGTAGAAGTGGTCCCTCTTTAAGTATTTCATCTTCGGAAAAGTGATTCCGTTCACCTGGGGTATCAATCCATCCCGGCTGGATGGCGTTTACATTTATTCGATGTTGGGTAAGTTCTACAGAAATAGTTCTCATTAAATGATTTAAACCTGCTTTTGCAGAACCATATGCAGCACATTGAGCAAAAGGCATTTCAGCATGTACACTGGAAATAAAAAGTATTTTTCCAGGAATATTGATCGAAACCATTTGACGAGCTACGAGTTGTGAAATATGAAAACCTCCGATCAGAGTTCCATTGATGTTCTTTTCAAAATCTTCATGATCATATTTTAAGAATGATTGACGAGTTCCTGCAAATGCTATCGTGCTTACCAGGATATCAACTGAGGAAAATTTTTCTAGGGCACCAGCCATAAGAGATTCACATCCGGAACGGGTTAAAACATTGGCAGGTAATGCTTCACATTGTACTCCTAATTTTTGGATTTCCAACTTAGTTTTTGCTAAATCAGGACTCTCTGGCCTATCATTTAAAAT
>JAPKDT010000355.1 GCA_028822475.1 SAR324 cluster bacterium | reverse complement strand
GTGAATATTTTCTAACTCCCAACCCTTAAGTTTCCTTTTGTTTCTTGGATTATTGTAGAGCAAAAATTTAATTTCAGGAAATCAATGACAGATATATTGGAAAAAAAGATCTAATTCTTCATCGTTCAGTTCTTTCCAAATGGCAGGGTTACCTGTGCCTGTTCAATTCCTATTTCCATGCATACACAGCATCTGAACCTCACCTGAGCACTACTTAACCCGATGCGGCCAACTTGGAGGAATCCTGAACAATCCCAGGTCTGTTCTATAAAGTGGGCAACTATTTCAGAGAATTCTTCGTCTGTAAGTGCATAGCCCTTACCGCTGGTTCCAAAAAGATAAATTCCGTCACAGTATTTCTTCTTAAGTTATCTCAAAATTTCTGTAAACAGCTCTTTGTCAAAAGACTGATCTTCATCCCAGGGTATTGGGACACTTACTAAATAACTTGGAATCCGCATTATCAGTTTAATTAATCACGTAAGGGAGATTGACAATCCTTGTATCGGAATCCACCATCAACAGTAAGAATCGTTCCGGTGATATAGTCTGCCTGGTCAGATACCAGAAAACATGCCGCTTTTCCTATTTCTTCAGGGCGTCCCAGCCGTCCCCAAGGCAGGAGTGGTCCCTCTTGAAGAATTTCATCTTCGGAAAAGTGATTCCGTTCTCCAGGGGTATCAATCCATCCCGGCTGAATGGCGTTTACATTTATTCGATGTTGGCTAAGTTCTACGGAAATAGTTCTCATTAAATGATTTAAACCTGCTTTTGCAGAACCATATGCAGCACATTGAGCAAAAGGCATTTCAGCCTGTACACTGGAAATAAAAAGGATTTTTCCATGAATGGTGATCGAAACCATTTGACGAGCTACGAGTTGTGACATATGAAACCCTCCGATCAGAGTCCCATTGATGCTCTTTTCAAAATCTTCATAATCATATTTTAAGAATGATTGGCGAGTTCCTGCGTATGCAGTCGTGCTTATCAGGATATCAACTGAGGAAAATTTTTCGAGGGCACCAGCCATAAGAGATTCACATCCGGACCGAGTAAAAACATCAGCCGGTACTGCTTCACATTGTACTCCTAATTTTTGGATTTCAAATTTAGTTTTAGCTAAATCTAGACTTTCTGGCCGATCATTTAAAATAATGTTAGCTCCAGATTTTGCTAATTCAATCGCACATGCTCTACCGATTCCACGTCCAGATCCGGTGATTAAAGCTGTTTTTTTACTTAAATCAATCTGCATGGTATAAATTTGAAGGAAAAATATTGTCTAAAATTGTTTCTTGATACAGGAATCCAACTCAGCTGAATGCTGCTTGAGTCCATTCATTAACATCATAAAATCTCCCCCGTATGGTATAAAAAGCGAATTTTGTTTCAGAATTGTAAGGATATCTTCTTCTCCTGAGACAGGCCTGCACCAAACTTTGCCATGTTTTTGTGCCGCTTCTACAACTTTTTTGATAGATTCTTCCAGATCAAATTTTGAGTTCAACTTATTGATTCTTAAACTCAAATCTCCCGTTCCCAAAAAAAGGCAGTCAACTCCTTCTACTGCCGCAATTTCATCAACATTCATGATGGCCTCAGGAGTTTCAATTTGAACTACCAAAAAAGTTTCCTGATTTGCTCCTTCAGTATATTCAAGTCCACCATTGATCATATAATTACTGTCCAGTCCAGCACCATCA
>JAPKDT010000077.1 GCA_028822475.1 SAR324 cluster bacterium | reverse complement strand
ACAGTAAAATCCTGTACTTTGCTTGCAGTACAATGCGAGGGTGCAGAAATTAAAACTATAGAAGGGATGGCAACAAACGGTGAACTGCATCCCATTCAGGAAAGTTTCAAGGAAAAACACGGACTGCAATGCGGATTCTGTACTCCTGGTATGGTTATGTCTTCTTGGCAATTGTTAGATCGCAATCCAAAACCATCAGAACATGAAATAAGACATGCTATAGAAGGAAACTTCTGTCGCTGTACCGGTTACCACAACATTGTCAAAGCGGTTCAAGATGCCGCCACAAAAATTTAGGAGACTCAATGGGCGACTTAATTGGAAAATCAGTTAAACGGGTAGAGGATAATCGTTTTCTCAAAGGTGAAGGTAAATACACCGATGATTTTAATATGCCAAACCAAACCTTCGCAGTTTATTTGCGAAGTCCGCATGCACACGCAAATTTAGTCAGCGTTGATATTTCTGCTGCTAAAGCAATGGATGGTGTAATAACCGTTTTTACAGGAAAAGACATTAAAGACGCTGGAATAGTGGGATCTATTTGTGGATGGCAGGTTGATTTTAAGAATGGTGATACAATGAAAGAGCCTGGTCATCCAATTTTGGCTTTTGATAAAGTAAGACATGTTGGTGATGCAGTGGCTTTAGTAATAGCCGAAGACTTTGGTACAGCCGTAGATGCTGCCAGTGCAGTCGAAGTAAATTATGAGGTTTTGGACGCAATTGTAGATCCAAAAGCAGCAGTCCAGGATGGTGCACCTCAGGTTCATGATGATGTTCCAAACAATACCATCTTTGACTGGGAACTCGGCAATAAGGAAGAAACAGATGCGGCGTTTGAAAATGCACACCATATTACTGAACTTTCCTACCATAACCAAAAAATAGTACCAAATGCAATTGAGCCACGGGCTGCACTGGCCCACTTTGACAGTAATGATGATAAATACACCTTATACACTACTTCCCAGAATCCACACTTGGCACGATTGATTATTGCTGCGTTTGTATTGAGCATTCCAGAGCATAAACTGAGGGTCATTGCACCGGATGTAGGTGGTGGATTTGGAAGTAAAATATTTACATATAATGATGAGTGTGGTGTTCTTTGGGCATCCAAGCAAATCGGTCGACCTGTAAAATGGACAGCTGACCGGACCGAAGCATTTCTTACAGATTGCCATGGTCGGGATCATGTAACAGATGCGAAATTGGCATTAGATGCTGAAGGAAATATTACTGGATTGCGAACAAAGACCTATGCTTCACTCGGTGCATATTTGTCTAATTTTTCAACCTGCATACCAACGTGGCTCCATGGTACTTTGATGCAGGGATTATATACCACTCCTGCCGTCCACGTGGATGTGACTGGTGTCGTAACCAATACTGTCCCAGTGGATGCCGTTCGTGGAGCTGGGCGCCCAGAAGCATCATTTTGCGTTGAACGACTTGTAGAAACAGCAGCAAGGGAAATTGGTATGGATCCCGCTGAATTTCGACTCAAAAATTTTATTCCACCATTTGATGGCGTGGAACAAGAAGGCTATCAAACTCAGGTTGCTTTGCAATACGATAGTGGGAACTACGAAGGTGCTTTGAAAAAAGTTTTAAAAAATGCAAACTACGAAAAGCTCAAAGAAGAACGGGCTGCCGCTCGTAGTGATGGTAAGTTGATGGGTATTGGATTTTCAACTTACGTTGAAGCTTGTGGTATTGCACCTTCCGCAGTCGTTGGTTCGCTGGGAGCACGAGTAGGATTGTATGATGCGGCCAGTATTCGTGTTCACCCTACAGGGAAAGTAACAATCTTTGTTGGTGCTCATTCCCACGGTCAGGGACATGAAACAACATTTGCTCAAATTGTAGCGGATTCATTTGGAATTGGTATGGATGATGTTAATGTATTACATGGTGACACAGAAAATGTACCATTTGGAATGGGAACATATGGTTCTAGGAGCCTAGCTGTTTGTGGTAGTGCCATTATGAAAAGTGTGGACAAAGTAAAAGAGAAAGGTGCTCGGATTGCTGCTCATAAACTGGAATGCTCTCCAGAAGACCTTGAATTTGCTAATGGATCCTGGAATGTAAAAGGTACAGAAAAATCTGTCGGTTTTGGTGATGTTGCTCTTACGGCATATGTACCTCACGATTATCCTGAAAATGAAGAACCTGGTCTCGATTTCGCAAGTTTTTACGATCCAACAAATTTTGTTTATCCATTCGGTGCACATATATGCGTAGTGGAAATAGATAAAGATACTGGAGAAGTTAAAATCGTCAGGTATATTGCAGTGGATGACGCAGGTAATATTATAAATCCCATGATTGCTGAAGGACAAGTTCATGGTGGCATAGCACACGGTATTGGGCAGGCCCTTTATGAGGGAGCTCTCTATGATGATTCCGGTCAATTGTTGAATGCTTCTATGCTGGATTATTGCATACCTAGAGCTGACAACATGCCATTCTTTGAGACAGATCATACAATAACACCTTGCCCACATAATCCTTTAGGCGTTAAAGGTATCGGGGAAGCTGGAACTATTGCTTCTACTCCGGCTGTTGTAAATGCAGTAATGGATGCACTTACCGATTATGGTGTGAAGGACCTTCAGATGCCGCTTACACCGCAGCGTGTTTGGACTGCAATGCAACAAGCTAAATGAGTTCATGAGTTTCAAAACTCAATACCTGTCCTCGACTCAGCTCAGTTTAGCTAATTTTCCTGAGCTGAGTCGAAGAGAACTCAAAATTAAAAACTTCAAAAAGAGGTTATAATGATACCAGAATCTTTTGATTATCAACGAGCAAGTTCAGTGAGTGAAGCAATTTCGCTCCTGCAAAAACATGGAGAGGACGCCAAAATACTGGCAGGCGGACACAGCCTTGTTCCAACCATGAAATTACGTCTTGCAACTCCGGGAACCTTGATTGACATCGGTGGAATTTCGGAACTGAAATATATTAACGACAAAGGCGATTACCTGGCAATTGGTGCAAGAGCCACGCATTGGGATATTGAATCATCCGATTTGGTTGCGCAAAAAGCTCCTGCATTGAGTCAGGCTGCAGGACAGATTGGCGATGTGCAGGTACGCAACCGTGGTACAATCGGTGGTGTTTTAGCACACTCCGATCCACAGGCAGATTATCCTGGAGTCGTTCTTGCTCTCAATGCTACGATCGTGGTACAGGGTTCCAGGGGAGAACGCACAATTGCAGTCTCTGATTATTTCACCGGTCTTTGGGAAACAGCACTTGGAGAAGATGAACTGCTGACAGAAGTCCGAATTCCGACAGACAGAGCGAATGCAAATTCCTGCTATCTCAAATTTCCTCAGCCCGCATCGCGTTACCCTTTTGTAGGCTGTGCTGTTGCAATGGATTCTTCCGCAGGCAACTGCTCTGATGTACGTATAGGATTCAGCGGTGTAGGAGAAACCGCCTTTCGTGATTCCGGAGTTGAAGATGCACTCAGGGGAAATACACTGAACGAATCCGCAATTGCTTCGGCATCGGCAAAAGCAGCAGATGCCCGTAGCGTTCTCAGTGACGTTTTTGTCAGTGAAGAATACCGACGCGCAATGGCTAAGGTTTATCTCAAACGTGCTTTAACCAAGCTTACCTGAACTCTACTCACAGCATAAAACTCTGTCTGTTCACAATAGCAGACAGGGTTTCCCCATTTTTTTTATACAGTTCCTTTTTAATCATAAATTTACATTTTTACAAGCACAGACATGATTGATTTACGTAGCGATACTATTACTCTTCCAACTCCCGAAATGCGCGAAGCAATGGCGCAGGCCCCCTTAGGTGACGATGTTTTCAGCGATGACCCCACCATTAATGCGCTGGAAGAACGTACAGCAGAAATTCTCGGAAAAGAGGCTGCGGTTTATATGCCTTCTGGTACCATGACAAATCAGGTTGCTCTTCGTACACACACTGAGCCCGGCGACGAAATATTGATTGATCATAATGCGCACATTTATTATTATGAAGGCGGAGCGTCCGCGGCACTTTCCGGAGTAATCTGTCGTTTAATTCCAGGAGTGCGTGGAGTCTTCGGGGCGGCAGAAATGGAAGCAGTGATGAGACCTGTAGATGTTCATTTTCCACGAACAAAACTGGTTTGCTTGGAAAACACAACCAATCGCGGAGGAGGGAAAGTATGGCCGCTGGAAAAACTCGCAGAAGTTGAAAATTTCACACGTGAAAACAATTTAAAAATGCACCTTGACGGTGCACGACTTTGGAATGCGGCAATTGCATTACAGGTTCCGGAAGCAGAAATAGCTAAGTATTTTGATTCAGTCAGTGTTTGCTTTTCAAAAGGACTAGGAGCGCCGGTTGGTTCTGCTCTGGTGGGCAGCCGTGATTTTATTACTGAGGCCAGACGTTTCCGCAAACAGTACGGCGGAGGAATGAGACAAGCTGGAATTATCGCGGCAGGTGCTTTGTATGCACTCGAAAATCATAGAGAAAGGTTAGCCGAAGATAACGCGAATGCCAAAGCATTTGCGGAAGGACTTGCCGAAATTCCTGGAATTGAAATAAATCCGGATGAGGTGGAAACAAATATTATCATGTGCGGATTAAGCGAAATGACGTCTGATATAATGATCAAACGACTTAGAGAACTGGATACTCACGTACTGCCAATGAACAACAAATCAATTCGTATGGTTACGAACCTGATGGTCACCAAAAAACAGACTCGGGAAGCACTTGAGCAAATCCGCAGCATTCTATCTTAATAGCATTTAATGAGAATTTTAAGTATGACTAATCCTTTAGCAGGCGTCTATACAGCCTCATTGACACCACTCACCGCTTCATATGAACCAAATCTTGCTGCACTTGTGCAACATGTGGAAAAGTTGTTTGAATCAGGTTCTGATGGAGCCGCAATACTCGGCAGCACCGGAGAGGCAAATTCTTTGACCATTGAGCAGCGTCTAAACATTATCGCGTATTGCGGAAGAAAATTAGCTCCGGAACGTTTGATGATGGGCACGGGATCCTGCGCGCTTCAGGACGCAATTCGCCTGACAAAAGCCAGCATAGATGCTGGAATTTATGCTGTTTTAGTAATTCCACCTTTTTATTACAAACCGCAAAGTGACGAAAGTGTACTCCGTTATTATGCTGAATTGATTGCCTCCGTGGATGATCCGCGGCTACGAATCGTTTTTTATAATTTTCCTAAACTCAGCGGATATAATTTCAGTCTCAGGATATTACAGGAATTAAAGCAGCGTTTCGGAGACATTGCAGCGGGAATCAAAGACAGTTCCGGAGATTGGGAAAATATGTTGAGCATCACTAAAAACGTACCGGACTTTATGGTGTACAGCGGAACGGAGACTTTGCTGCTGGATATTTTGCGTGAGGGAGGAGCCGGCTGTATTACGGCCAGTGCTAATGTGCTTGCTCCGGAATGTCAACTGGTATACCAGGCATGGAAAAATAATCAACAGGACGCTGCGTCACAAGCTCAGAAGAAGCTCTCCGTTTTGAGAAAAGCCTTAGAAAGTTATCCCTTTGTCGCCGAACTTAAAGGCCTCATGGCTGAACATAGCGGTTCAGAACATTGGCAACAGATGTTGCCTCCTTTTTCTCCCCTTTTGGCTTCAGAAGTCAGAGAACTTTCAGCAGAAATAAAAGAATATGGCCTAGATTTGAACCAACGTCTCTGAAAATACACCTGTAGTAACTTCCACTGTGTCCTAAGTTTTTCAAGATACTTATGCGTTTGCTGAAAAAAACGGTCAAAAAAATGCAAGTATTATAAAATCAAGGAACACAAATGCTAAGTCAGTGATATACGGCTCTCATTTGACGAGTGTTCCGGAACATCAAAATAGATGAAAATATGAACGAAGAACTTTATCTGGTGGCCTACAAGGACATCGAGAACAAAGAAATTGATGAAGCCCTCTGGCTCAAGGCTATGTCTCATGTCGGTGGTGACAAAAAAAGGGCCAAGTGGTCCTACATTGAATTAAGAGTCGATCAAATGCTGCGTGACCCTGCGCTGAGACACAGCGTCAGTAAAAAGGTCCGCAAGCCAACTCATCAATCAGGAGCATTTATGATGTGGTTTAGTCTTCTTTTTTGTTTTGCAGTGGTTTCAGCAGCTGCGTTAGTGGATTATGGAAACCTTTCGCTTGTGCTGTCCAACGCATTTTATTTTATTGATCTACCGTCATTATTAATTATTTTACCCGTTGCCATTTTTTTCGGAGTATCAGCAACTTCCTGGCGTTCATATGGACGCTGTTGGACATATACTCTTGGCGGAGCAAAACTGGTTTCTATCTCAGAGGCCAACTCAGTCGCTCGCTGCTTGAAAGTTATGGGAGATGTTTCGATGTTAATGGGGATTTTCGGTACCATACTCGGAGCTGTCCTTTTGCTACAGAACCTGCAAAAAATAACCGACATAGGACCGTATTTAGCAATTGCTGCCATAACCCTGATCTATGGGATCTTTTTCAAAATAATTTGTTATGTTGCGGAACAACGGGTACGTAATCTTTACCTGAACTGAGAAAATCTTCAAATATCTCCTCACGTAAAAGGTTATCTTTATAAAAACAGATCACCTGCTCCGGCAATTTTTAATGCCACATTTATCAGCAAATTCATCTTGACAATTTGCCTGAATATCTGGATAATTTAGGGTTTGAATAATTTGCGCTTTTTCATGTAGAAGAAGTGTTTAACTGAGGAATATGCTTAAGACATCCTCAAAAAAGCTGATGACATTATTAAAGATAATGTACGCTTTCTTGATTTGTCTGCGGAGTTCCAAAAAACCCTAACCAGCTTGTGTCCGGATAAGCTGTTCCAGCACCTAAAAGGTAAAAGTGACTGATCAAGAAACAGTAGCCCCCATTCCAGCTATCGTAGCACCCTCCATACCAGAACCAATTGTATTTCTTGCAGATGATGAAGACTTTGATGCACTCTATGAAGAGAGTGTAAAAGGTTTTCGCGACCAAGATATTGTCACAGGTACAGTAACAGAAATCACCCGTGATTATGTAACAGTTGACATAGGTTTCAAATCCGATTGTCTGATCACAGTAAATGAATTTCATAATATTGAAGGTGTACTCGAGGTAGAGATTGGAGACTCAGTAGAAGTTTATGTAGAAGCTCTCGAAGCAGACGAAGACGGAATCACCTATCTCTCGAAACGAAAAGCCGAAAAGGTACGCACCTGGGAGAAAATTGGTAATATTTATGAAGAAGACGGAATTGTACGCGGAACTATCATTGCCAGAATTAAGGGCGGACTTTCGGTAGATATTGGAGTAAAAGCTTTCTTGCCAGGTTCACAAGTGGATTTACGTCCTGTACGTAATCTTGACAATTTGCTTGGAGAAGATTTTGACTTTAAGGTTTTAAAGTTCAACCAGAAACGCGGAAACATTGTACTTTCACGTAGAGTATTGCTGGAAATAGATCGCGATGAGAAGCGTTTAAAAACACTCGAGATCCTCCAGGAAGGTGCCTTGATCAAGGGTTTTGTCAAGAACATCACCGATTATGGAGTGTTTGTTGATTTAGGTGGAGTAGACGGTTTGCTTCATATCACAGACATGACATGGGGACGCATAGTACATCCTTCGGAAATGTTTGAAATTAGTGATGAAGTAGAAGTAGTAGTGCTCAAGTATTTTCCAGAAGATCAAAAGGTTTCACTTGGTCTAAAGCAAAAAGCTCAAAATCCATGGGAAATGGTGGAAGACAAATTTGCGGTTGGAACGAAGATAACCGGAAAAATTGTCAGCCTGACAGACTACGGTGCCTTTATTGAAATTGAACCTGGAGTCGAAGGACTAATTCACGTTTCTGAAATGTCATGGACCAAGAGAGTCCGGCATCCTTCCAAGGTTGTTGAACTTGGTCAGATGGTGGAAGCAATCGTCAAAGACCTTGATGTGGAACGCAAAAGAATTTCACTTTCAATTAAGGAAGTCCAATCAAATCCGTGGAAGCTTGCTCTTGACCGTTATCCGGTGGGTTGTATCGTCAAAGGATCTGTACGTAATGTCACAGATTTTGGAATCTTCATTGGACTTGATGAAGGTATTGACGGATTGGTGCATGTTTCCGATATCTCATGGAAACAACGCCAGTGCAAACCTTCTGAAGTTGCCAACAAAGGTGATGAAATTGAAGTCAAGGTGCTAAACATCGATGTTGATCAGGAACGCCTCTCCCTTGGTATTAAACAATTGACTGATGATCCGTGGAAAGATCTTGACGAAAAAAGTCCACTTGGTTCAGACATAACCGGTACTGTGGTTAACCTGACTGATTTTGGAATTTTTGTTGAGGTTTCGGACGGAGTTGAAGGTTTGGTTCATATCTCAGAAATTGACTCTACAATTCCGAAAAACAAGGTACATGATATGTATCCGGTTGGTACTGTAGTAAAAGCAAACGTTATTAAGATTGATTTGGAAGAAAGACGTTTAGGTTTGAGCATCTCTGAAATTATTTCCACTCCGGAACCACCTCCTCCAGTTCAAGAGGAAGAAGCTATTGCTGATGAAGGAAGCGAAAATTCCGCTGACGCAGAAGCACCGGTTGAAACAGCAGAAGTGGCTGAAGAACCAAGTGAAGAAGTAGTTGAAGCAGAAGCTCCTGTTGAATCAGCACAAGCCGCTGAAGAGCCAAGTGAAGAAGTTGCTGAAGCAGAGTCTGATGCAACGGAAAACACTGACGCACCTGTGGAAGTAGAAGTAGATGCTTCTGAAAATGAAGCAGAGCAGGAAAAGTAAACCTCAGTTGACCACCCCTCAGGAGTCTGATTCTCAGACTCCTGTACATTCCAACTAATTTGAATTATCAGTTGTCAAGTAGTTCTTCCTAAAGATTATTTTTCTTTTGTCATCCCAGACTTGTTCCTGGATCCAGCTTTTAAATCAATTTGAGTAGAAGATTTGAGGCATCTCCGCCTGATTCTGAGGAATTGAGCTTAGTCGTTTAACTGAGTTTTCTATAGGGGGACTGAATAGGAGGAAAGTGAAGTGGAAAGTCTGTTCAGAAAAACCTTAAAATAAGGTGTGTTGTTTACAAGTATCTTAGTCTACTCTTATAAATAAAAAATAGCCAGCTCACTCATAGAATGAAACAAATCA